>DASXUJ010000008.1 GCA_036504895.1 Syntrophorhabdaceae bacterium | reverse complement strand
TGGTCAAGAACATCACGAAAGAGCCCATGGGTAAAATCTATAAAGGAGTGGCTCCTTTTCTCATCTCTCTCGGCGTCATGTGGGGCCTCCTCTTTGCCTTTCCTGAACTGGCGCTCTGGCTCCCGTCGGTGTTTTACAAGTGAGAATACGTGCCCGGAGGCACACACATTAATAAGGGGGTAACAAAATGGTAAGAAAGCTTCTATCAGCGCTCTTCATCGTTTCACTCTTACTCGGTCTCGCATCCGTGTCGTCTGCCGATGTGATCAAGCTCAAATTTGCGAACTATTTCCCCCCCACCCACATGAACTCCATTATGATGGGCAAGTTCTGTGAAGAGATCAACAAGAAGCTCGCCGGCAAGGCAGAGGTCACCCAGTACACGGGAGGCACCCTCCTTACCGCCCCCAAGATGGCCGCAGGAGTAGCCTCGGGTATCGCCGATATCGGCCTCTCCCACTGCTCCTACTCAAGGGGACGCTTCCCGGTAATGGAAGTCATGGAGCTGCCTCTGGGCTTTCCCTCGAGCTGGATCGCCACCCACGTGGCCATGGACTTCTACGACAAGTTCAAACCCAAGGAATGGGATACCTACCAGCCCCTCATGTTCTCGACGAGCCCCCCGAACGTGGTCCAGACCTTGAAAAAGCAGGTAAAGACCTTAGAAGATATCAAGGGTATGAAGATAAGGGGTACGGGCAGAATAGGCGACATCGTGAAGGCCTTGGGCGCAGTCCCCATGCCTATCGAGACGGTCGACCTCTATGAGGCACTAAGAAGGGCCGTCATCGACGGCACCTACACTCCCCTCGAGACCTTAAAGGGATTCAAGCTCGGAGAAGTGGAGAAGTATGCCTCCGCCACCTGGAAGGTGGGCAGCGTCTTCCAGTTCTACGTTGTCTTCAACAAGAGGAAATGGGACAGCCTTCCTCCGGATGTAAAGAAGACCTTCACCGACTTCTCGAGAGAGTTCCTCGAGAGATGGGCCGTGGAATGGAACAAGATCGACATCGAAGGCAGGGACTACTTCATCAAGCTCGGCGGCCAGGTCATCCCCGTCTCCGATGCGGAGCAGGCGAAGATGGTGAAGGCAGTGGAGCCCGTGATCGTAGACTTCAAGAAAGACCTCGTCAACAAGGGCTTCAAGGCAGCCGAGGTAGATACATGGGTAGCCTTCATCAAGGACCGCATCGAGTACTGGAAGGGCCAGGAGAAGGCCCAGAAGGTGCCTACGGCGTATAATTATTAGAAGAGCAAAAAGACTAAAGCGAAAAGGGGCCGCGTTCCGGAAAGGACGTGGCCCCTTTTTCATTCCCACAGCTCCGCTCCCCTATAAGTATTTGAAATTGTAGATTACAGGCGATAACGGATGAATCTCCGCCCATGCCGCAATAACGCGGAGCCGAGCGCAGCCTCTTCCCATTGAGGTGGAAATTTGGTGGCCACGGGAACGGGAGGGCTCTATACTCCCCGCTTCAACTGCGCCCGCTACCCACCAGAAGACGGTTCGTCCGGCACTCAGCCACCCAACTCGTCGCAAAGCTCCTCAGACACGGCTGGGCTGTCCTTCGGACCGTTTCTCCTCACCGGGTGGGTCCCACCGGTGCTCGCAAGGCGTAGAGTATAGAGCCCTCCCGTTCCCGTGAAGCGTGATCGAGGTGATGGCGAGGCCAAGAACAACTGGATCAGTCACTCATGACCTTTTTTACGCCGTCACGTGATAACAAGATTGACAATCAGCTGAAAGGACGGGGGTATCGGTGGCGACGATTTGTATCTAAAAGCGATTACGCGGTCGTTTGGGCAGGTTGCGGATTACGGGAAAAAATTAGCATAGTCGGCAACGCAAACAAGCGGCCCCTGTGGCTACCAAGGCGGACATGCGTGCCAGCCGCCTACCCGGCCACGGTATTCCGCTTCACATACTTATATATCGCTCTAAAGCTAAAAACCGCGAACAGCAGAGATAGGCTAAACCCGGTTATTACAAGGAGCATTTTTACCACATTAGGCAAGGTAAACAGATACATCATGGCTATGAATACGATTAAGACCACCTGGCAAACAATTGCAGCAATCACGGTTGACACTGCTATTGCAAAAACTTTGAACAAACGGCCGTTCGTTCTCTTGCTGAGATCCATGCTTGCTGCCTCCTGCCGCCCCCCAGATAGAATCTATTCTGTTCTATCCCCGATGAAATTTCAAACGAAAACTTCTCGGCTGCGCCACTGAGTGCCGTATCAAATCCGGTATGCCGTCAAGGGATGCCGCAGGTACAACTACAGGAAGATACAAAGAACACTGTCTGCTCTTATCGTTAAATCCTCCTGAAATCGATGAACCCTCGGTCAACGTCTGTGTGAATCAGTTGCACGCTGATCCTATGGCCCACATCAACACCTTCAAAACCGTGCATTAATCTCCCTTCGACGGGAAATTCAAGAAGACGAACCCAGGTGCCTTTGGGGGCTGCACCGGTGACGATAGCATTGAACCGGTCTCCTATTCTTGATTCCAGAAGAAGTGCTGCTGCAGATTTTTCGACTTGCCTTTCGACTTTCTTTGCGTCATCCTCTGCCTCAGTACAGTGTCTGGCGAGCGTTTCAAGATCGGCCATGGCATATGGCGGGGATTCGCGATTCAGTGCAGATTTGAGCATCCTCTGTGTGATGAGATCCGGGTACCGGCGGTTCGGTGCGGTGGAGTGCGTGTAGTCCCTGACCGCGAGGCCAAAGTGACCCGGGGCATGGGTATCCCCGGGGAGTTCTGCAATGTATTCACCAGGCCCCAAAAGCTTGACAATTGAAAGCGAGAGGTCAGGGAATCGAAGCGGGTCAGCCGCTTTCTCCTTCATGAGGAAAGCCTCCAATCCCTCCGGGTCAGGTGTATGGGAAAGATCGAATCCATGTTCCCCGGCGAGTTCGACAATCCGCCCCACCGTTTGGGCGTCCGAACCACACGACGCAGGGATGGAACTTTTTTTGATGAGAGATACCGGGCTGTTACCCCGTTTGCGGCAATCATGAAGTCCGCGATAAGATCTTTTGCGCGGTTTCTCTTTTCTATGTTGAGCTCACGGATGGTATCACCATCAAAGACGGGTCTTGCCTCAACAGTTTCAAGGTCAAGGGCTCCGTGAACGTGCCGTAATGCCTTCATGTTCTGTGCTGTCCGGTCCTGTATGCGGAGGTTCTCACCGAGGCCCGTAACGGCTGCAAGAGCCTCAGGCGCAGCTCCTCCTTCAAGCCATTCCGCAACACTGTTGTATGCGAGTTTTGCGTGGTTGCGAACATACGCCCTATAGATATCGGAGCCCCCTATGGAGCCGTCAGCAGCTACCATCATCTCGATGACAATTGCCGGTCGGTCTTCCTTGAAGTTGAGAGACGTGAGGTTTGTAGAGAACTTGTCCGGAAGCATAGGAAATATTGTGGCGGCGGTATATACTGAGGTCGTGTTGTGGCGGGCATGGTCATCAATCGCTGAACCGTTCTTCACAATGGAATCCACATCCGCTACGGCAACCAGTATCTTCACTGTATCTCCCGGCGACACACAGGCGACTGTAAGCTGGTCTAAGTCAAGGGAATCATCATTGTCAATGGAGGCCCAGGGAAGATCCCGGAGGTCACGATGGAGCCCATCGTCAGTTACTGACACCGTTCCCTCAATTGTGGCTAGTTCAGCGAGTGCTTCGGCAGAAAAGTCAGGGAACAATCCTCGTTCAAGCATTGCCCTCCGGGCGATCCTTTGTAAGATACTTCGGTGCTGGTTATCAATTCCATCCATTGGATATCCACCTTGCTTTGGTATACAGGACCACTGTCCCTAAGATAGGAAGTGTTTTTTGCCTAACCATAAGTACCCTCTTTATGCATGCACCGAGAGATTATTCTCAACACCATACCATTTTATGCATTTATTTGCTCCCCTTCAACCGGAAGCATGTTGAATCGGGAATTGGGTCGATCCGTTGTTCATTCAGGAATGATTGGCTTTTCTATGGATCGGGATGTTAACGATTATTTATTGCCACCTGAAACGCGGCATCGTAGGGCAAAATCAAAAAAACTCTCTTTTAGGAAGTAGGCAGTTTATCCTTTATCTTCAAATTTCCCTTTCTCCCCAATCCCGCCGCACGGGGCTGGGAGGGCTTTATCCTCGGAGCGGCTTGCGAGCGCCGTCGGGACCCGCTCGGTGAGGAGAAACGCTCCGAAGGACGGCCACCCCTGTCCGAGGAGGTACGACGAGTTGGGTGGCCGAGTGTCGACGAGCCGACTTTCAGCGGGTGACGGGCGCGGTTGAAGCGGAGAGGATAGAGACCTCCCGGCCCCGTGGCCGCCCAATATTCCAGCTATTGCAGTTCCCCTTGACATACCGACTTTTACGGATGACAATGTAGGTGATGTCGGCGGACCTGTCACAGAAATCGATTCCTTTCGTGCGGCGTATGGCCAAACGTTTCGGCATCGCGCCTCTCACGGCGGCTATGGTGGTCCCGTGTTGTGTCGGCTCGTTATTGTTCTACGTGTGCGCATCCCTCTTAACCGGCCGCCCGATAATTGGATTTGCCATATCGATGTGTATTTTCGGCCCCATGATGGTTGCCCCTCCCCTGATTGTGATGCATCTGAGACTCACCTTTTCTCTATACCGCACCGAAGAGGAACTGCAGCACACGTCGGAGCAGCTGAGGGTTCTGTCCCATCGGCTCCTCGAAATACAGGAAACGGAGCGGCGCAATATTGCCCTCGAGCTTCATGACGAGATCGGCCAGTCCCTCACCGCGCTTCGGATCGGGCTCAAGCGGTCCGAAGGGTCCCGGTCCCTGGAATCGGCGCTGGCATCAATACATGAGAGCATGCCTACCGTTGAAGAGCTGATCGGGAAGGTGCGAAATCTCTCCGCCGAGCTTCGGCCCTCCATCCTCGATGATTTCGGCCTTGCCACCGCATTGGAATGGTATGTGAAGCGCCTCGCTTCGAGGGTGGGATTCGAGGCGGAGTTTCATACCAATCTGACGGAGGAGCGTTTTTCTCCTCTCCTGGAGCTCACCTGTTATCGTATTGCCCAGGAGGCATTGACGAACGTCGTCCGCCATTCCGGCGCGGCAAAAGTGCGTGTCGAGCTTCGTGCCGGTGACGGAGAGTTGCGTATTTCAATTATTGACGACGGGCAAGGGTTCGACATGCAAGAGACGCTCATGAGAGGTTCGAGCGGGGACGGCCTTGGTCTGCTCGGCATGCGGGAACGGGCATCCCTGGCAGGGGGACGCCTGGAGATCTCCTCCGAGCTAGGCAAAGGTACGCGGGTTCACTTCTTTTTTGCGATCTGACGAACATCCGGGAACCCGTCCGGGGTCAGGGTCATCTCTATCTAAGATGTTACCCTGCCGGACGCCTCTGATCATCGCATGGGAAGGCTGCCGCGAGCATCCAACCGGGCTTTTCGGGACATGGGAAAATCACGTCCGGGGCGAGAAAAATGTAAATGTCAATATGTCAAGGGTGTCCCCAAAAGGCCCATTGCCCGAATAAAAGGGACGGAACGTTGGAAGTATTGCCAAGAGGGTGAGTGGTGGTAGACCTTGTACTTAAAGGGAAGTACGAGGCGTTCGGGAGCAGATGGGGGATTAGGGAATGAAATGTCGGCTTCATGGAGGGCGTCCGGCCGGCCGCGCCCTTTGGGCCGGGGCGGAAGCTTCAATTCCGGCCCCTCTTTTTCTGTTGCATTTCGGCGAAGCCTGAAGGAGAATGTATTTCAGAGGCGGGAATCCGGCCGGCCGGGAAGCTTGTAACGCCCCTCCCGGCAGGGATACGATCCCGCCTCAAGGACGCGCTATCCAAAATATGAGGAGGTTTCACATGTTCAGATGCAGGGCCGTACTCGGAGTTTTCCTGTTCCTTATTGCCTTCGCCGCTTTTCTCTGCCCGCAGGTCTCCGCCCTGGAGCTCACTCCGGCGATGAAGACCGCCATCGGGTGGATCGATCAGAATAAGGCCGTCTATGATGAGACGGCGAGATACGTCTGGGAGAACCCCGAGCTCAGCCTCGTGGAATTCAAGTCCTCCGCGAAGCTCCAGAAATACCTCGAGTCCAACGGCTTCACCATTCAGAAGGGCGTGGCCGGGATGGCCACCGCCTTCGTGGCCGTTTGGGGCTCGGGAAAACCCGTCATAGGGCTCAACGCGGAATTCGACGCCCTTCCCGGCCTTTCCCAGGAGTCGGGGAAGACAGTACGGAAACCGCTCGTCCCCGGAGGGCCGGGCCATGGGTGCGGACACAACCTCTTCGGCGCGT
Organism: Syntrophorhabdaceae bacterium; assembly: GCA_036504895.1. Classification (NCBI taxonomy): domain Bacteria; kingdom Pseudomonadati; phylum Thermodesulfobacteriota; class Syntrophorhabdia; order Syntrophorhabdales; family Syntrophorhabdaceae; species Syntrophorhabdaceae bacterium. The sequence goes on along the minus strand of DASXUJ010000008.1, from coordinate 96,881 downwards.
CGAGTGTGACCGCGGCAGTGGCCATGACCAAGGCCATGGAAAAATTCGGCATCAAGGGAACCATAAAGGTCTTCGGCACGCCGGCCGAGGAGACCCTGGTGGGCAAGACCTTTATGAACAGGGACGGCGTCTATGATGGCACGGACATCATGATGGACTGGCACCCCGAGTACATCAACGGCGCGGACTACAGCTCTTCCATGGCCCAGGACAGCATAAAATTCCGTTTCTACGGGAAGGCGTCCCACGCGGGCTTCGCGCCTGAAGCGGGGAGAAGTGCCCTCGACGCGGTCGAGCTCATGAACGTGGCCGCGAACTACATGAGGGAGCACATTGTCCAAGGTGCGAAGATCTCCTATGCCATCACCAAGACCGAAGGGGTGCCGAGCATCGTGCCCGCCTTCGCCGAATCCTGGTATACCGTCAGGACCCAGCGGAGGGCGCAGGTCGATCCCATACGGGCGTGGCTCATCGACGTCGCCAAAGGGGCCGCCCTCATGACCCAGACGAAGATGGAATACCAGGTCATCGTGGGCGTCTACGAGTATCTCCCCAACAGGACCCTCTCCATGATGGGCACCGAAATGGCGAAGCTCATCGGTCCCCCGCCTTTTACCACGGAGGACCAGCAACTCGGCGCGGCCATATTGAAGGACATGGGCAAGGAGGTAAAGGGAGAGCCTTACAGCGCGAAGATCACGGTCCCCGATTTCAGCAAGAAGTTTCCCGATGTGCCTTTCGTGGGTGCCTCCATGGACGTGAACTATACGTGGAGATTCCCTTCCGTGAAATTCGTGGCCGCCACATTCGCAGGGGGCACGCCGCTCCATTCGTGGATCACCGTCTGCCAGACCGGCACGCCCACATCCCTTAAAGCGGGCCTCCAGGTAAGCAAGTATATGGCTGCCTCGGGTCTCGAACTCCTCACCAACCCGAAGCTCGTTGCCGACGCCCAGGCGGAGCTCAAGGGCGAGCTTGCGAGGCTGGGCGCCTACAAGGAGCCCATACCCGCGGGCGCGAAGGTGCCCACCTTTAAGGACCTCTATGGGATGGAGCCGGACCAGGTTCCGGGAGCGAAGAAATAGGGAAACAGGAAAGACTTAAGAGAAGAAGGGGGGCGAAGCCAAGTCAGGGGGAGACCATGGGCTCCCCCTTTTTGCATCAGCTCTCCTGCAGCTCCGCCCTTACGGGCTCAGAGCGCGCTCGTCCTCTTCCCCTGCGGCCGCGGAGGCTATCCGCCCGAGTTCTTATCCCATTAATCACGAAATTATTGTGTTCCAATTCTGGTAGTATGACTTTTGGAAATAGGGCAGGTCATCCTCTATCTTCAAATTTCTCTTTCTCCCCGATCTCACCGCACGGGACCGGAAGGGCTTTATCCTTGGAGCGCCTTGCGAGCACCGTCGGGACCCGCTCGGTGAGGAGAAACGTCCGGAGGACAGTCACCCTTGTTTGAGGAGGTACGACGAGTTGGGTGACGGGTGACGGGGCGGCCTTCGAAAATAGACCGGTGCAGCAAGGAGGAGGCACCGAAGCCAAAAGTAGGCGCTTCAAGCGGCGTACAAGGAAGTACGCCGAGGAGCTGACGACGAAGACAAGCCCGGTATATTGAAGAACGTCGCCCCGTCACGAGTGCACGACGAACCGTCTTTTGCAGGGTGACGGGCGCAGTTGAAGCGGAGAGGATAAAGCCCTGCCGTCCCCGTGGCTTCCCAACCTTCGGCCAGCCTTTGTGCACCGCACAGAGTGTGTCCGAATACCGGAAACTTATCTTGAGGGGCTCTGCGGTCAGGCGGCTTTTCTTCCGAAGGGGATACCCAGTTTCCTCATCCTGTGGCGCAGGGTGCCCGAATTTATGCCGAGGATTTCGGCCGCGCCGCCTTTTCCGCTCACCTTGCCTTTTGCTTTCTCGAGGGCGCGCGTGATCTGCCTCGTTTCCGCGTCCCGGAGGGTGGTGGGGGGTTCAACCCCTGCGCCATCTTCTTCCCGCGGCCCCGGCAGATGTCCTATGATCTCCGCAAAGGTGAGAAGCTTGCCCCGGGAAACGATTATCGCCCTTTCCACGGCGTTTTCGAGCTCCCTCACATTGCCGGGCCACTCGTAGGCCATGAGCCTGTCTATTTCTCCGGGTGCGAGGGAAGGCACCGTGGGCAGGGCCATCTGGCGGCCTTTCTTTTCGATGAAGTGGTGCACGAGGGCGGGTATGTCCGTGGTGCGCTCCCTTAAAGTGGGGATATGGATGGGGAAGACATTGAGGCGGAAGTAAAGGTCTTCGCGGAAAAGGCCCCTCGCCACGAGGTCGGGGAGGCGGCGGTTCGTGGCCGATATGACCCGCACGTCGACCTTGACGGAGGCGGCCCCGCCTACGCGCTCGATCTCCTTATCCTGGAGCACCCTCAGGAGCCGCACCTGGGCCGCCGCAGGGAGCTCCGACACTTCGTCGAGGAATATGGTCCCTTTGTGGGCCCGCTCGAATCGCCCCCGCTTCTGCTCGTAGGCGCCGGTAAAGGCCCCTTTTTCATGGCCGAAAAGCTCGCTGTCGATAAGCGTCTCGGGAATTGCGCCGCAGTTTACCCGTATGAGGGGCCCTTCCCTTCTCGGGGAGAGGTCGTGAATGGCATTGGCCACAAGCTCTTTGCCCGTACCCGTCTGGCCGCTTATGAGTACCGGGCTCGTGAGCGGCGCCACCAGGCGCACCCCTTCCATGACCCGCTTCATGCCAAACTCCGCCCCCACGAGCCGTGCGCCTATCCTCTTGCGCAGCTCCTCTTCGAGATATGATTTATCGTCAACGAGAAGGTCTTTGAGCCGTGAGATCTCCCTGTACTGGAGGTTATTGGCCAGGGCGATGGCGGAAGGTTCGTTCACGAGGGCCCAGAGCCTGAGGTGCTCGTCTGTATACCGGTCCCGTCCGACAGCCCGTGCCGCGATCGCGCCCACATAGGTGCCGTCGATGATGAGACGGTTGACGAGGAGCGAAGAGTCTTCCCAGTGGCGCCGCCGGGCCACATAGCTCACGATGGGGTCGTCAAAGGCGTTTATCCTCCGCGTGCGGAGGTGGACCTGAACCTCCTCGAACTCCCGTCTCAGCGCGGCAGGCAGCGGGGTCTCCTCAGAGCAGGACCTCCCCCCGTCGAGGTCCGCGATCGCTTTGATGGTGGTGGAGCCCAGCTCCCGGTCATAGACCACGAGCATAAGCTCGTCCAAGGGCATCACATCACGGAGGAACTGAAGGCAGCTCATAAGCGCCTTCTCGATCTCCAGGCTCCCGCAAATGCGCACGCTCATCTCCCGAAAAAATCTATAATCATCCCTCTCCACCTAGGCTCTCCTTTCTGTCATATGTGACGTATTGAACACAGAATATGGCGCATATGTCAAATGAGGAGAAGCAGTCGGGGAGAAACAGTCGCTAGTCGCTAGTCGAAGGATCATATAAGTCGTTAGTATATGGTCTTCAGTATATAGTAAAAGCAGAGGCATCGATTACGGTGAACAGGCGGGAACAGGAGAATAGGGATTACGAAACCATGGGGCGAGGTGCGACATAAGCCCCAACATAACAGAGGCACGAAAAAAGCCCGCCATACTATTAGAAGGAACAGGCGGCGACCATGATGGATAACTCACTATTAGTGGTCTCGCGTGATGTAGCGCGCACCGCGCGCGAGAAGGGGAGGCTCGGTCGGCTTTGCCGGCCGAGGGGGCGACGTGAGCCCCAATAATAGAAAATTAAAGGCGCAGGGCCTGGAGCCCTGCGCCCGGTCTTGTAAGCTGGCGAACTTATTTCTGTTTTGTTTTGATATAGTCCTGGCAGAACTTGAGGGCTTCTTCGCCCGGCAGTCCCTTGCCTTTCAGCTCGGCAGCGTAGCTATCCATGATGGGTTTTACTCTGGCGGCCCATCTGGCATTCTCTTCCGCGGACAAGGGGATGATCTTGTTGCCCCTCTTTATTGTGAACTCCTTGCCTTCCTTGTCGATCTCGTCCCAGACCTGCGCCTGTTTTCCTATCCACTCCTGGCTCACGTCGGTGAAGACCTTCTGTACGTCGGCGGGCAGCTTGTTCCATTTTGCCTTGTTCATGACGACGAACATGGTGGCCGTATAGGCAGCGCCGTAGCACTCCGTGGAGGAGTTGATTACCTCTCCCCACTTCCAGCCCTTTAAAGCCTCGAAAGGCGCCATGGAGCCGTCGACGACGCCGGTCCTGAGGGCATCATACGTCTCGGGCATGGTTGCGCCCACTGCAGCGCCTCCCAGAGCCTGAACGACTGGCACCACCGTTCCCTGGGCCCTGATCTTCATGCCCTTTACGTCCTCGAGCTTGGTCACGGGTTTCTTGGTGTGGAGTATGCCCGGGCCGTGGCCGTGGAGATAGAGGACATGCACTTCATCCAGCTCTTTCGGTTTGAATTTCTGAAAATAGGCATTGATGAGTCCCGTTGCCACCGCGGAGCTTCTGTAGCCCAGGGGATTGTCGAGCATGCCCATCATGGGGAATTTCCCTCTCGTGTAACCCAGCACGCTGAAGCCGATATCCGCGATGCCTTTGACCACGTTATCGTAGGTCTGGGCTGCGGGCGTCAGGGTGCCGCCGGGGAAATAGGCAATTTTTACCTTTCCGTTAGTCCTTTTCTCTACTTCTCTGCACCACTGCTCCGAAAGAATGCTGTTCTTGTGAGGCGCCGGGAAAAAATTCGAATAATTGAGCGCAATCGTCTGAGCGCTCGCCACGGGCGGCATAATACACAAGCCCAACATAAATACGGAGACTACCACGGCAAAAACAACAGATTTCTTCATAACCCCTCCTTATTGATTACTGCTCACGGGCTTAGGCCCATGGCGCGTGAAAACGGCTTTAAACGCGCCTGCGGATTGTGAGGCCCTTCCTCCCCCCTTACCGGACAACCGTGAATTGGGAGCCTCCCTCTTCCTTCCCGGTCTCCTCAAGGTCCGTAGATGTATTTAAAGCCGGTCTTCTCCTCCTTACATGTCACTGCTCCTTCTTTCCAACCTACAGCACGCCCGGTATCACCGTACCCCCCGAGGGGAATATGGCCACGTCCGCCTTCGACACGGTCCGGGATACCATCTCTATGGCCTCCGGCAGGGTCGAGGCGTGGGTAAATTTCATCATCTTCACCTCTTCGGCAGTGAGCCCTTCCGTCACGTGAATCACGTTGAACGTCTCGGCTAACTCCTTGAAATAGACGATCTGCATGATATAGGAGATGCCGAAGGACCGGAGCGCATCGGGGATGTCCCCCCGTATGAGGCGGCGGTGAAAATCGCTCGCCGTCTCGGCGCTCGCCATCTCCCTCACGAGCGGCATGATAGGCGCCGCCCCCTGGCGCTGGGGCGCTACCCATATGATCGTGCCTCCCGAGCGGGTGCAGAATTTCGCCATGGTGAGGGCCTTGGTCGCCTGGACCGCAATCTCCATGGGAAAGGCCGAAGTAATGGTGATGTCGGCAAGCTTTTCCATGGGCACCCAATAGAGGGATGCGGCGTGTCTGGTCGCCTCAACGTGCTCTGCCGCGGGCTCGCCGGCAAAGCCCCTGATAATCTCTTTCTTCTCATTGATGATAAGGTCGAGCTTGAAGGCGAGGCGCGCGAGGCGTCCCGCATCCGCGATCTCCTCATGGAAGCCGTTGCCTTCCAGCATATTGACTTTGCTATACCGGTGGCGCATCCATGTAAAGTGGTGGTCCGCCACCGCCCGGTATGAGGCCACGCCGGGCATAATGATCTTGTAGCCCCCGCCAAACCCCGCGCAGGGGTGGGGCATGCACTCGCCCACGCCCACTACCAGGTCCGCCGACGCCACATAGGGGTTCACCTCGACGGTGATCCCCCTGTGGGTCTTGCCGATCACGATGTTTTCCGAGGAATAGGGGTCGTGAGAGAGCACCCGTCCCGGAAGACGGCTCATTACCTCCCGGCCCACCTTGGTCTCGAGCTCAGGCAGACCGTAGGCGGGATGGGTACCTACCGCGCAGATGGCGGTGATCCTGGAATCGGGTATGCCTGCCTGATTGAGCCGGTCCATGATCTCCGGCATGGCGAGGTGAGCAGGGGTAGGCCGCTGGAGGTCATCGAAAATGAGCGCCACATCCATGCCGGGTTTCGCGAGCTCCTCCAGGCGGGGTCCGCCTATGGGATTATCGAGGGCCCGTTTGATCTCGGCAAGGGGATCTGCAACACCGGGGACCGGAGGCCGGTCCTCGGCGGTAAGCACCTTCCATCCGCGGGGCAGGGCAAAGCAGAGCTTTTCCCCTTCGCAGATTACGTAACGCTCGTCCACGGGTCACCTCCCCTTGGTCAGAAGCTTCTTCAATTCGGGACCTGTCTTCGGGTTCTTCTGGATAATGTCTTTCCAGCCCTCGTCAAAGCCCACTTTCAGGAACTTCTGTTTCTCCGCTGCAGGCAAATCTATTACCTGCAGCCCTTCCTTCACGAGGATAGGCCGCTCCTGTTTCGCGAGGTCGTCAAAATAGGCAACCGTTTTCTTTTCCGCCTCAGCCGCAGCTTCGGTCAAAAGGTCTTTAAATTTCTTATTAAGATTATTCCACGTTTTGAGATTTAAGACAAGGGGATTCGGCACCTGGTAAAAGCCGGGCTCCACGATATATTTCACCTGCTTTTGCCATCCCCAATCGCGGATACCGACGGCGGGCCAGCAGAACCCGTCCACCACGTTCCTCTCGAGGGCAGGATAGACCTCGGTAGGAGGAATTACTACGGGATTGCCCCCGAGGCCCTTGATGATCTGGAGGTACATGGGCGAGACCCTGATGTTGAGGCCCTTGAGGTCCGCGTTCTGGATGGGTTTCTTGAGGTAGAGGTAGAACTTTTCACCGAGACCGAGCCTTCCCAGCAGATAGAGGCCCTTCTTCTCGTGGAGGTCGTTCATATATTTCCATGCCCCATTGGCCCTCTCCTGGGCGGGGGTGTAGTCGGAGAGCTTATAGGCGTCGACTTCGGGCAACACCGAAACGTAGTAGGCATTGGTGGTGAAGGCCATGTCGACCATGCCCCTCTGGACCGCCTGGACCTGGTCGGTGCTTTTGACCGCCTCGGGTCCTCCCACGTAATTGATCTTCAATTCGCCGGGGTATTTCTTCGCCACTGCCTGCTCGACCAGCTCCATGAATATAAAGAATGCCTTGTTCTCACTCGATGTCTTGGGCCATCCGGTGACCGCCTTCAACGTGACCGTCTCCGCGGATACCGGCGCGCCGGTCATGACGAGGGTCGCGAATGCGAACAGGGCCGCCGCACACAGGAACACTACACGCTTTCTCATGGTAAAACCTCCTCTTTTTTTATGAGATCCTTTTCTTCACACTTTTACAGACCATAAATATCATTTCATGCCCATCAGGTTCGGCACCACCGTGGCGATCCACGGGAAGCACAGCACGAGGACAATGCAGACGATGTCGATTATCACGTAGGGCGTCACCGCCTTCCAGATGTCCGCCATGGTGATATGGGGAGGGGCCACGCCTTTCATCACGAAGAGCGTCACGCCGAAGGGCGGGGTGATGAGCCCCGTTTCCAGGGCAATGAGCATGAGGACCCCGAACCAGACCGGGTTATAGCTGAAGGCGGTGATCACGGGCATATAGATAGGGATGGTGATCATCATGATGGCCACGGTCTCCATAAAGCACCCCAGGCAAAGGACCACGACAAGCATCCCGATAACGACCACAATGGGCGGGATGGTAAGGTTCGTGATGAAGCTCGTCATGCCTGACGCCGCGCCGGAGAAAGCGAGGATCTCTCCATAGGTGCTCGACACGATGATGATCATGAAGATCATAACCGTCACCTTCACCGTGCCCATCACCGATTTCTTGATAATATCCCAGTTGAGGCGACGGTAGCACAGGGCAAGGACGAAGGAGCCCAGGGTGCCGGTGGCCGCGGCCTCGGTGGGGGTCGCCACTCCCAGGAAGATGAGACCTATGACCATGAAGATGATGAAGCCCAGGGGCAGGAGGTATTGGAAGGTGACCCGTATCTTTTCCTTGAGCGGGACATGGGGCACATCGTACATGGGCGCTTCTTCGGGGAAGATATGGCACCAGACGATCACGAAGACGAAGTAGAGGCCCGACATGATCAGGGCCGGGAAGATGCCGGCGATAAGGAGCTGCCCCACGTCGATATTCGCGAGGCTCGCGAGCACCACGGTGAGGGCGTTGGGCGGAATGAGGGCATCCACGGTGCCCACGCCCATGAGCGGCCCGAGGCTCATGCTCTTGCTGTACTTGCGCTTCAGCATGTCGGGGAGCAGGATCGTGCCGAGAAGGGCGCAGGTGGCGATGGTGGAGCCGCTTAAGGCCCCGATGATCACCCCCATGATGACGGCCAGAATGGAGAGCCTGCCGCGGATCTTCCCGAGCCACTTGTCGAGCACGTTTACCGCGTCAAGGCCGAGGCCCGAGTGAAAGATCAGCTCACCCATGAGAATGAAAAAGGGTACGGGAAGGAGCGTAAAGGTAGTGATGGAGGTAAAGACCCCTGTCACGACCCCCACGAGACCGGGAATGCCGCCGAGAAAGAAGATGGCGGCCACCATGTTGACGACGAGAAAGGCGAAGGCGATGGGCAGGTTCGTGAGGAGAAGAAGGACCATGCCCCCGAAGAGGAGACTGATAATGAGCGACCATTCCATGGCTTACCTCCCCGCCTTGATTTCATGGAGGCGGTCCCACGCGATCCTCAGGAACTGGAGGGTGAGGAGCAGGCTCCCTATGGGGATAATGACGAAGACCGCCGCTTTCGGGACCGTGATGGCCCGCACGTCGGTCACGTTATTGATAATGCAGTCATAGGTGTAGGCAGCGCCGTAATAGAGCATGATCGCGCAGGTGAGGGCGCCCACCAGGCTCATGATGAAGTTCAGGTAATGCTTGGCCTTTGTCGACAGATGGACATAGATGATATCGGTCGTGATGTGGCCCCCTTCCCTGAGAAGCCAGGCGGTTGCCAGAAAAACGATCCAGAGGAGCGCATATTCCGTGGTCTGGATAATCCAGATAGTGGTCTGCTTGAAAAAGAACCTCATGCCGATGGTATAACAGACTGCGGCCACGATAAAGACGAGAATCACTCCTGCAAGCCCCGCCATCGCATTCAGGAGCCTGTCGAAAAAACCCCAGAAGACTTTCATGAAACCTTACCTCCTCGCACACAATAATAACAATACTATTATAACAGGCGACATGCCGAAGGCCCGTATTCGGCGCGCTTCACCGTGAAAAGACTATCCTTTCCCCGGCCCCTTCTCCTGTGCTGCTCTCATATCCCCCGATGGTGCCTGGTGCGGTAAAACTAAATATCGTGCTCCTCTTTAAATGCGTAGCGAAGGGTATCGGCCTTCGATTGGTCGAGGTGGCGCTTCAGTGCGGCGTTCACCGCCTCCGTATCACCCTTCTCGACGGCATCGAGTATGGCCTTATGTCCTTCTATGGCGCGGATGGCAGTATCGGGAAGGTACATGGACTCGATCCTGTACCGCAGGGCATGACGCCGCAGCGTCTGGGACAGCTCCAGAAGGCGCTTTCCCCCGCTTAACCGGGCGATTACCTCGTGAAACTGGGCATCCACGTCGGCCATGTCGCTCACATCGCCGCCTGCCACCATCTTTTCCGCTGCCTCGATATTCTTCTTCAACTCTTTTATCAGCCTGTCGCGGGCCTTTTCCATGGCCCACCGCACTGCGAGCCCTTCAATGAGAAACCGTATCTCCCAGAGCTCGACCACTTCCTGATCGCTTATGGCCTTCACCATATAGCCGATCCGCGGCAGGGATTCCACGAGCCCTTCGATCTCGAGGCTGTGGAGGGCTTCTCTCACCGGAGTCCGGGAGGTCCCGATCTCGGCCGCGATCTTGGCCTCGATAAGCCTTTCGTTAGGCCCGATCTCGCCCCTCAGGATCTGCTCCCGCACGTGTTTGTAGACTTTCTTGCGGATCGTGGGACTATCCGTGATCACCAGCTTTTTTGCCATTAAATGCAGCCCCCGAGTCTCGTTTGCGCCACGAGACGCTCCCAATCCTCATCCACTTCCCGCTGGAGCCGTTCCACGTCCTCCGGCTTGAAGTGTTTAAACCGGCCCTGGATCTTCAGGTACTCGGCCACGGGAATGCCCTGGGGCTCGTGGGTGATCCGGTATTCGGTCCCGTCGATGACTTCATAAAGGGGGAAGAGTTTCGTCTCCACCGCGAGCTGGGCCGCCTTGGCCGTGAGGTCTTCGGGCATGCGCCATCCGGTGGGGCACGGCGTCAGGGTATGGATGAACTTCATGCCCTTGATCTCCTTCGCCTTTCGTATCTTCTCCATGAGGTCGAGGGGGTTTCCTATGGACGCGGTGGCCGCATAAGGCATCCTGTGGGCGGCGATGATCTGCATGAATTTTTTCTTTCTTCCGCGCCGGCCCCCGGGCGTCGTCATGGTCCATGCCTTCTCGGGCGTGGACGAGCTCGACTGGATGCCCGTATTCATATACCCTTCGTTGTCGAGGCAGACATAGATGAAATTCTCGTTCCTGTCCGCGGCGCCGGATAAAGATTGAAGGCCTATGTCAAAGGTGCCGCCGTCTCCCGCAAAGGCCAGGGCCGTCACGTCCTCCCGGCCCTGGAGCTTCAGGGCATTCGCGATGCCTGCGGCAGTAGGCGCGGCGATCTCGAAGGCCGAATGAAAACAGGGCACGGCAAAAGTGCTGTTCGGATAGGTGGCGCTTATGACCCCCACGCAGGAGGGAAGGATGACCACGATCGTCTTCTCTCCGAGCACCTTGAGGATAAGGCGCATGGTATTCGCCTCCCCACACCCGGGACAGGCCATATGGCCGGCCCGCATATATTCTTTTGCTGCCATTAGCGGGGCTCGCGTCGCCCCCTCGCCGAGCGAAAGCCCGTCGAGCCTCCCCTTCTCGCCCGCCGTGCGGGCTACGTCACGCGATATCGTTTCTATGTGGTCATTTTCTTTCATTTCCGCTCCTTCTACTCATCGGTGCATTCACCTCTTCTTTGCCGGCTGCGATTCCCGTCGCACAACCATATGGGGCTCGCGTCGCGCCCGCTGTGCGGGCACATCACGCGGGGTAGTGTGGTGATGCCCTCATCTCTCATTCCCGTTTAGTCATCATAATCGATGCCTCTGCTTTTACTATATACTGAAGACTATATACTAAAGACTCTTCTATCCTTCCACTAGCGACTAGATACTAGAGACTAGCGACTGCCTTTCTATTATCCGTCCCTTCTGACCCAGACGGGCAGTTTTTCCGGTTGTTCGCTCTTCAGGGCCCTTGTTACCATATCTTCTATCATGTCGGGGGAGACGTCGGCGCCGCAGATGCCTGCGATGTACCCGTACACTTGGGGCCTGCGCTCCAGGGGATAGAGGGCGGCCTTCAGCTCCTGGCACCATATGCCCTCTTTGCCCAGGGAGATATTCCTGTCGAGGACGACCACCTTGGGAACGTCTTTCAGTACGGCCTGCACCTCTTCGAAGGGGAAGGGCCTGAAGTTCTTCATCTTGAGGAGCCCCGCCTTATATCCTTTCTCCTTGAGGTTTTCGATGGCGACCCGCGCGGTGCTCGTCATGGCGCCGCTCGTGGCGAGGACTATGTCGGCGCCCTCGGTGTCGTAGGCCTCCACCGGATCATATCCCCTGCCCACGATCTCCTTATACTCCTGGTTGACTTCCCGGATCACGGCCCTTGCCTTCTCCATGTCCTCGAAGCTTCTCTGCCGGTAGCCCATATATTGCTCGGGGTTCACCACATTGGTAATATACGCGGGCTCCTTGATGTCGAACCTCGTGGGGACGCTGAAAGGGGGCAGAAAGGCGTCGACGGTCTCCTGGTCGGGTATCTCGACAGGCTCAATAAAATGGGACGTGAAGAAACCGTCGATGCAGACCATGATGGGCAGAAGCACCTGTTCGGCGATCTTATATGCCTGGATTACCGTATCGAGTGCCTCCTGGGCATCCTCGCAATAGAACTGGAGCCATCCCGTATCCCTCTGGGAAAGGCTGTCCGACTGGTCGCTGCCGAAGGCCCACGGCGCGGAGATCACGCGGTTCACGTTGGTCATCACGATGGGCACCCTGTTGCCCGAGGCGAAATGAAGCATCTCGTGCATGAGGGCGAGGCCTTGTGAGGCAGTGGCAGTAAAAGTGCGCACCCCGGTGAGAGACGCGGAGATGCAGGCTGCCATGGCAGAGTGCTCCGACTCGGTCCGCATCATCACGCCTGATAATTTTCCTTCGTTCTCCATGTCGGAGAGCTTTTCATAGATGGGCGTCTGGGGCGTAATGGGATAGGCTGCCACGAATTTCACGCGCGAAAGGCGGACCGCCTCAGCTACCGCATAATTTCCTGCAAGAAGAATCCTCATTTGCCACCTCTATTAATGGAGCTCACGTCGCCCCCTCGCTCAGCAAAAGCTGAGCGAGCCTCCCCCTCTCGCCCGCTTTGCGGGCTGGGGGTGGTCCCGCCGGAAGGATGTGCCGTGGTTTTATTAGCCTGGCCCTCTTTCATCGCTGCTACTGGGCCTTCCGCCGGGGTTTTCGTTTGTCCTTCTTTCATCTCTATTACGTGCCTGGGGCAGGTGGTGGCGCAGATGCCGCAGCCTTTGCAGTAGTCTGTTCTTACTCCGTAACCGCCGCACGTCTCTTTGGTGATGGAAATATCGGGACAGAGGAGGAAGCAGAGGTCGCATTCCGTGCAGGTGCCGCATTTGAAGCAGCGGGAGACCTCTTCCGCCATGCGCTCGGGGTCGATGCCCCCCGTGATCTCCTGAAATGCCTTGACTCGCTCGGCCGCGGTGAGGAGGTCGGGGTTTTCAGCGCGCTCTTTATGGGCAAAGCAGAGGGTGTTCACTTTATCGTACGTGACCACCTGGGCAAGGTCGATCTCTTCTTCGCCTCCGCCGTTTCTCGCGTTCCTGAAGGACAAGGACCGCTTGCGGCCAATGCGGAGCTGGTTCAGCTCTTCTTCTATATCCTTGCCCGAAAGGTACGCATGCACGGCCAGGGCGCCTCTCTTTCCGCTCCCTATGGCGTCCGCCACGAATGCCTTCACTCCCGAGCTGTCCCCTCCCGCGTAAACGCCTTCAATATTGGTGGCCCCCGTCTCGGGATCGATGGTAATCATGCCCCGTCCGTCTACGTTGAGCCCGAGCTTCCGGGCAAATTCCGATTCGGGCGCCTGTCCTATGGCCGCGAAAAGCGAATCTATAGGCAAGGCGAACTCCGACCCCTTAATCGGCTCCGGCCGGGGCCTGCCGCTCTCGTCGGGGGCGCCGAGCTCCATCCTCACGCACTCGATTCCCGCGAGCACCCCGTTTTCAGCGATAAGCCTTGTGGGAGCGGCGAGAAACTCTATGGTAATGCCTTCCATGGCGAGTGAATCCACATCCTCCGCAAGGGCCGGCATTTCAGCGCGGGTCCGGCGGTAGATGATCGTCACATTGTCGCTGCCCATGCGCCGGGCGGCCCGGGCGCAGTCTATCGCCGTGTTTCCGCCCCCGATCACGGCAACCCTCCTGCCGACCTCGATATTGTCCCCGTGATTTACGCTTCTTAGGAACCTGACGCCTTCCGTGACGCCGGGGAGGTCCTCTCCCTCCACTCCGAGACTCATTCCGCCGTGGGCGCCCGCGGCGATGAAGAGGGCATGGTAATCCTTTTTGAGGTCTTCGAGCGATGTGTCCTTGCCCACGCAAAATCCTGTCTTTATCTCTACCCCCAGATCCTGGATATAGCCGATCTCCCTCATGAGCACATCCTTGGGAAGGCGGTACTCCGGAATGCCGTACATGAGCATTCCTCCCGGCTGGTCAAGGGCCTCGAACACGGTGACCCCGTATCCGAACCGGGCAAGGTGAAAGGCGGCACTCAGGCCCGCAGGCCCCGAACCTATGACGGCTACTTTCTCTTTCCTCGTGACCGTGGGCTTTTCTCGGGTAATATCGACCCTTCCGTGGTCCGAAAGAAACCTCTCGAAGCCTCTGATATTGATGGGCCGGTCGAACTCTTTCCGGTTGCACTCCGTCTCGCAGGGATGGTAACAGACCCTCCCGCATATGCCGGGAAGGGGATTGTCTTCGCGGAAAATCCGCAGGGCCTCATCATAATCGCCTTTCGAGGCATAGGAGAAGGCCCTCGCGATGTCGTTGCCGATGGGACACGTCTCGCGGCAGGGGGAGGTTTTCTCCACATAAAGCGGTTTCCTCGGGCTCCAATGGCCCGTGAGGAATATCTCGGTCGATCCCCGTGAAAAGGGCGCCAAGGGCTCTATATCTTTGATGGTTATTTTATGTTCCTTCATCTAATCCACTCCTTAATGTCTCACGAGATAATGCGGGTCACTTCGTATGCTCTCCGTGCCGCGGCAATATTCGCGTCAATTTTCGCGGGAACCGTCTCTCTGATGGCCTGTTCCAGGAACTCCATCGACACGGCATTGCTCGCCCGCGCGTAGGCCCCCAGGATGGCCGTATTGATCGTACTCCCCAGCCCCGCCTCCTCGGCAACGGCAAGGGCGTCCACAAGGGCAAGGTGGAAATTGGTGAGCCCCGTAAATTCATTCGTGGTGAGGGCGTTATTGATGACGATGAGCCCCCCGGGCTTCAGGGTTGCCTCGACCTCCTTTTCATCGACAAGGTCCGGCGCCATATAGATCACCTGATCGGGGTTCCTGATCTCGCACTTCAGAAAGATCTTCTTTTTATCCACCCGGAGGAAGCTCGCCACCGGCGCTCCCCTTCGCTCCCCGCCGAAGACGGAGAAACATTGGGGGTACATGTCCATAAGAAAGAAGACCTTCGCAAGGATCTGGGCAGCGATAACCGCTCCCTGTCCCCCTCTGCCGTAAAACTTGATTTCAGTCATAATCGGTTAACCTCAATGAAATGATATATGGTCATTTAAGGGACCCATGCCCTCCACTCGCGTAAGAGCATTGTGACGCAACTAAGGCCTCTTTTGTATCCCCCGTCCCCAGGGGACCTGGGGCCTTCATTTTTGCCCTTCAGACTGTCTGACGTCCAGCCCCGCATTCGCGTTTTTCCTTCCGGGTTGTGTCGCATTAAATGAACTATTTTGAAATACTGTACCCCAGATGAAATTCCCTGTCAATAAGTTTGGGCCGACCCGTGAAAGAAAAATGGGCAGATTTTGTCCACGAAATCATTGGGATAAACGTGTGGGCCGGGGGATGGGGAAAAGGACTGCCCCCGGGAAAGGGGCGACATCGTCGTTCCGGAAATAAGGGATTTCGCCGATTCATACCGCGGACCTCGGGCCCCCCTTTCACAGATGGAGTATAACCGTTCTTCCCTATTGTGTTTTCCTTTTTTTGCAGGTATTGTGTTCAAGTGGAGCGATTCGACTCTCTTAAGGGGAGGGCTTTTCTCTTCCTCCTCTTCCTGAGCTTTTTATGGTTTCTCAATTTTGTGGGGAGGACCCTTTTCTCTCCCGTCCTGCCCCTTATCGAGGACGAGTTCCATATCACTCATGCGAAGGCGAGCAGCATTTTCATCTTTCAGTCCGTGGGTTACGGGATATCCATCTTCTCCTCGGGGCTTTGGTCCGGCCTTCTCGGGTATAAACGCTCCATCGTAATCTCTCTTATGGTTTCGGCCGCCGTCTTTTTCCTGATCCCTTTTTCCTCCGCCTTTTCGACCCTCTATTTCTATTCTTTTATTATGGGCCTGGCTACCGGGGTCTACATCCCGGCGGTCATCCCCCTCATCACGCGCCTCTACAACGAAAAGATCTGGGGAAAGGCCATCGCCATCCATGACTCCAGCGCTTCGATAGGCGTGTTCGGGGCGCCTCTCATTGCGATGGGGCTCCTCCACTTCTTTCAATGGAGGGGGATATTCGGCGTAGTCGCCCTTGTCTTTGTCATCGCAGCCGCAGCGTTCGCCTTTCTCTTCGACGAGCTCAAGGTAAGTCGCATCACGCGGGCCGCCTTCGGGGAGTTCATCACGAGGAGGTCCCTGTGGCTTCTAAGCGTGGTATGGGTGTTCGCGGCATCCACGAGCCTTGGCATCTATTCCGTCCTGCCCCTCTATCTCACGAAGGAGCTTCACCTCGACATTCAATATGCAAATACTATTTTCGGTATATCGCGACTCGGGGGGTTTGTGGTCGCCATCGGCTCGGGCTACCTGGTGACCCGCTTTTCGGTGCGGGCCGTGATGGCCTCTATGCTCGTCATCTCCGGCGCCTTCACCATCCTGGTCGGTCTCGCCGGCAGCAGTCTCATTGCCCCGGCCCTTTTTCTCCAGGCGAGCTTCATCTATGGATTTTTCCCCGCCGGTCTGATCGCCATTTCCCGGATGTTCGAGCTTCACGTGAGGAGCATCGCCACGGGCTTCATATTCGGCGTGGGCGTAATATTCGGCTGGGGTGTGGCGCCTTACCTGCTCGGGCTCTCGGGCGACCTCTTAAGCTTCCGCTTCGGCATTCTCATCCTCGGGATTCTCACCATGCTCGCGAGCGGCCTCATTTTCTTCCTAAAGGAACTTAAGCCGGCACGACAATGAGCACCTTGCCGTGATGCAGGGCAAGGGGAGCGAAGCCGGAGGGATGGAGGTTCAGATATTGCCGGCGCCATGGCCGGTGAAGCGCTGAACCGGTAGCCCTTTGCTCTTCCCGCCCCCCGTGAATTAGAATAGAGAGGATTGTGAGTTTACAGACCACTCGCTCTGTGAGAGAATACCGGCATGGGGAAGCCCGCAGGGCTCCGGCAAGGGAGGGTTCGGAATGCATAACATAGAGACGGAGAGGCTGCTGCTGAGGGGATTGGAAGAGACCGATATGGCGGCCTTACAAGGAATGCTCGCCTCGCCGTCTGTCATGGCGTGGCTCTTTCAGGGCGCCCCCATGAATCCCGCCGATGCGCGGCGGTTCATCGAACGGAATTTCACCTTCGGGCCATCGGCAACGGGCATCGGCGTCGTGGAGGAAAAAGAGACAGGCCGTTTTATCGGTTTCGCGGGGTTACTGCCCTGTCAATATCTCGGGGCTGAAGACTTCGAGATCGGCGCCGCGTTTATGGAAGATTCCTGGCACAGGGGCTATGGCGTCGAGATAGGCTCTGCCCAGATATCCTGCGGCATCGGAACGCTGCACCTACCGCGCCTCCTTGCCCTCGCCCATCCCGATAATGTCAACTCCCTTAAGGTCCTCGAAAAGCTCGGCATGAGATTCGTAAAAGAGATCCCCACCGAGGCCAGAGGTCCGAGACGTATCTACGCCATTACCGGAGCAGAAAAATAGACATTCCCGGCGAGGGGGTGAAGTAGCTGTGCCTTTTGTTGAATATCATTGACATTTTTTTGACCAAACTGGAGAATAGAATAAGCGGGTTCTCTTTGGAATATGTGAAGGTAACCGACGTGCAGTGATTCTATTTGATCGGGGAGCGGCGCGGTAACGTGCTCCTCGGGGGCCTCATGAGGCTGTGCGGATGCAGGATGGGACAATGGAACTATGAGCCGCTCCTTTGATGCCTCATTGGACCTCTTCAAGGCGGTCTTCGAGACCGCCCCAGATATCGCGGTCAACCTGCTCGATAAGGACTACCGGGTCCTCTGGGCCAACGAGATTATGGCAAAGGGGGTCGATCGTCCCCTCGACGAGATGATCGGCAAGCCCTGTTACGAGGTGTGGCGCAGGAGAAGCGCTCCTTGCCCGGTTTGCCTGTTGAAGATCGTTTCCGATACGCGAAAGCCCTGCGTGATGGAGAGGTGGCTCGACCTTCCCAATCAGGAGCGGCGATATGCCGAAGTCAGGGCATACCCGATCTTCGATGCGCGAGGTTTGGTAAAATATGTCTTTGAAATCATTATACCACTCACGGACAGAAAGAAGGGCGAGAAGGAATCGAGGAGATACATCCAATCTCTTGAAAAGACATTGAAAGAATTGAATTCGGCGGGGATGGCCCGTAGCGGGCAAAGACCGGCGGAGGCCCATGAGGGCGCCCTCACCCTTCGAGAGAAAGAGATCGTCCGGCTTATGGCGCAGGGCTTCTCCAATAAACAAATAGCCGGTATCCTCTCTATCAGTCCCGATACGGTAAAGACTCACGTCCGGAATATCTTCTCGAAACTAGGTGTCACCGACCGGACCCGGGCGGCGGTCTGGGCGGCTTCCCATAAACTCGTCTAAATATCGCGATATCACCCGTTCGGGCGATTGTGTTGCATCGCTCCTCCTTATATATTGTAGAAAAAGGAGGTAAAGCCATGACCCCATTCGATCCGCTTCAGTACAAAAATATAGAGCGTCAGGTGTACAGCATGACCGCGCCGGACTACGACAAATACGGAAGCGCCACATTCGAATCCTGCGCACAGCCGCTTCTTCAACACGCCAGGCTCGTTCCGGGCCAGGTCGTCCTCGACGTCGCCTGCGGGCCGGGCATCCCTTCACTTATGGCAGCGCCCATGGTCGCGCCGGGCGGAACGGTCACAGGGGTAGACCTCGCGCCTGGAATGGTCGCCCTGGCGAGAAGTAAGGCACAAGCAAAGGCGTTCGCGAATGTCGACTTCCGGGAGGGCGATGCGGAAGCGTTGCCCTTTCCTGATGACTCTTTCGATGTGGTCCTGTATGCCGGCTTTCAACAAATTCAGGCTTTCAGGCACAACGTTGTTTTCGAGGTTAAAAGCGCCAGCGAATACTGGAAAGGAGTGGTGGGAATAAGCGGCCGCCTCCAGATGCTCCTCAAAAACATCCCGGAGGAAACTGCGGCACGAATACGGAACACGGTCATGGAGACAGTCGAGCGTTTCCGCACGGGGGACAATAAAATCGTGATCCCCTGCGAGGAAGTGGTCGGAATGGCAAGGAAATAGTAGCATTTGAAACACTCTCTCGCCGTCACGGGGGCACGGGGTGGGAGGGCTTTAGCCTCCCTGCTTCGGCTGCGCAACCTTACCCGCTAAAAAGGTTCGTCGAGCACTCAGCCACCAACTTGTCGCAAAGCTCCTCACACACAGGTGGCTGTCCTTCGGACCATTCCTCCTCACCAAGCGGCTCCCAACAGTGCTGACAAGGCGCAGGAGGATAAAGCCCTCCCGCCCCGTGAAGTGAGATCGACCAAGGCTGCCCGCCCACAAAAAAGGTGCGCTGCCTTACTTCCTGAAGTCCATACCCAACCCTTCTTTTGCCACATAGCGCTTTCTGCACGTAATCGGTAGATTCCCGCAAGAAGGCATTTGGCCTTTATCTGCGTTTTGGTTGCAATGGCCAGTGTCACGGTGGCCATTGACGCGAAGGATTATTTTGACTACCCATGGCATTGCCAGGCGTGTAAAATAGCATTATAGACTAGTATCACACGGGAGGTTCACAATGCTTTACAGGCCCCTGAAAGAGATCCCCGTTTCAATCCTCGGCTTCGGCGCCATGCGCCTTCCACTGGTAGGAGGGACGCAGGCACCGACTGACTCCTTCGACCCGGTGCGATCCATCGACCAGGAGGAGACGGCGAGAATGATCGAATACGCCATCGACCACGGTGTCAACTATTTCGATACCGCTTACGTTTACCATGGCGGAAAGAGCGAGGCCGTGCTGGGGAAACTCCTGAAGCCTTACCGCGACCGCGTTCTCATCGCCACGAAACTGCCCGTATTCCTCTTAAAGGAACGGGATGATTTCGACAGGATACTCGGTGAGCAGCTCAAGAGGCTCCAAACCGACCATCTCGATGTCTATCTGCTCCACGGACTCAACGCACAGACCTGGCATAAGTCAAAAGACCAAGGCGTACTCACTTTCCTGGACCAAGCCAAGTTGGACGGCCGGGTCAGACAAGTGGGTTTCTCGTTCCACGACACGCTTGCCATCTTCAAGGACATAGCGGATGCGTATGACTGGGATGTATGCCAGATACAGTACAACTACCTGGATGAGCGATACCAGGCGGGGACGGAAGGGCTCAGATACGCCGCGTCAAAGGGTTTTGGGGTGGTGGTCATGGAGCCTCTCAGGGGAGGGAAGCTCGCGAAGGTGCCCGCCGAAGTGCTCCGTCTTCTTGAATCGTCACGCACGAAAAGACAGCCTGCGGAATGGGGACTCCGCTGGGTATGGAACCATCCCGAGGTCGCGACGGTCCTTTCCGGCATGAGCAGTCTTGATCAGGTCCGAGAGAACATCGGGTTTGCAGAAGGCGGCGGAGCCGGTTCCCTCTCCGATGAAGACCTGGCCCTTATCGACGAGGCGCACAAGACCTACCGCACCCTCCTCAAAGTCGACTGCACAGGTTGTGCCTACTGCATGCCGTGCCCTTCGGGGGTCAATATCCCCATGAACTTCTCCTTCTATAATGACGTGGTCACCTTCAAGGATCCGACAGGAGCGATGGTATATAACGAGTTCATGTCGCCGGAGCAGAAAGCGTCGGCGTGCAGCGAGTGCGGGGAGTGCGAGGAGAAGTGTCCTCAGCAGATCCCGATCCGCGAGGAACTAAAGAAGGTCCACGCCACCCTGCACAGGGAAGCTGGAAAAGGATGAGACCTGCGGTCCCGGCCCGTTTTATCGATAACTTGCGGTAGTTCTTTTAATAGGCGAGGCCCTCACCTGACTTCCCGGGGCGGCCCCTCTCCCTACACTCAACCCCGTTTCGGCGCCGTGACACTTCCTGCACGTAATCGGTAAATTCCCGCAAGAAAGCATTTTGCCCGTCCTTCCTGAAAGGGAGTTGCGGGGATTTTTCTGGACATCCCTCTTTTCGAGTGGTAATGAATAGAAAATGGCCAGATGGTTGAAGAGCCGCTACCATCTTGCCCGGAGGTATAGCCGCAAGACAGGGCTGCACATGGAAATGTTTCGACCTAGTCTTCTTTTGAACGTAAATAGTTTTGCAACTGAAAGTGTTTCCGACTTCTTAAGGCCTCATTTCCGTCCCGATCCAGACTGGTTTAAAGACAAGAGTACACAGATACTTAACGAACTTGATCAGTGGGGAGAGACTTTCAAGAGCGGTTTACCCCGTCTTCGACATGAACGTTTTGCATACATATGCCACAATACCGATGGCTTTTATTACGGCAACTATGTGGATATAGCGTGCCAGAGATTTGTGTGGCCCGAATTCTTCCGGCTCTTTCCGAAGGGGAAGATACTCATCCTTGAGATCGACGAAGAGTGGCTTCATAGAATTATTGCCGGGCAAGTTGACCAGGCTTTCAAAGTCGGGTGGCATGAAAAGGATCACATCTATAATTCCCCTCAGGACATGTCAGGATTGAAATCAGATTTTTTCCCTATTAGCTCGCTACATATAGCCCAATTCGGGATTTTCCCTTTGACCCTATTCCATCTTCATTATCCTTCGCTACACCTCCTTTTTGTCTACGTCCCTCCAAGACCACTCCAGCACTCAAAGATGATGGAAAGCAGCTCATTCAATGACGTGCTGTGGAGTCTATCCCATGTGTATAGTGCGCACGACCCAAAAGGCCGGTATGGAGGGGTGGACGTTCAAACAGGAGCTTCCGTCGAATATATTGCTTGGTTCGTTCGAATGGTTGGTCAGCGAATGGAGGACATTCTGCGGATCGAAGATGCGCTGAAGCGCGAGCAGCTTGCAATGACGTTTAATAGAGCAGTATGCGATGGGACTCTTGCTGTCGCAAGTGAATTGCCTTACATGGCTAAGACGTTCTTCTTCGGATGCCTTGATAAGCTTGCCAATATTATGGCTCAAATAGGCCGGTTTGATAATGACGCCGCAGCATGGCGCTATTTAATGTCTGAAGAATTCTGGGCCGGAGATCTCTTAAACTTCGTGAGTGGGATTAGCGAGTTCCCCAAGACTATTTTTACTTCCATAATTGAATACGTCTGCATGTCCCTTCGACATGACGAAGTTACGATGCAACTCCTACGAGACGTCAGAAATTCGATTCATGGATACTCGCTTCGGCCAGATTCAGTGGAAAGACTGTTCCGGCATTCAGGGAATTTTGATAATGACATCCCATTGTTGGCTACTCCAATTTTGCTATATATTCTCTCTATGCCTTGGTCTATTTCCTGAATGTGGCACGTTGCTTTCCACCGCTCTCGCTGCTATAATCGACTCAGATGACCAGACAAGAGACGTGGCAAACACTCATTAATCTCGGTGTAGTCAATGGTCCCATGGTTGACGATAAATGGAACCTGTCTGGGGCAAGTTTTGCTAATGTAAACCTCGCTGGTGCGAATTTTGCTGGGTCAAATCTCCGTGACGCCACTTTTGTGAATTCCAACCTCAGGGGCTCTGTTTTCCACGGAGCCGATCTCAGTGATGCGCTTTTCGTTAGAGCCGTCCTCATCGGAGCTGACATGACGGGAGCCTGGCTTATCGGAGCCAACCTCAGCAGGGCTGATCTTACCGAAGCCGTGCTCGTCGATGCCCATCTCAGCAGGGCTGATCTTACCGAAGCCAATCTTAGCGAAACCAACCTTAGAGATGCTGTTCTCGTTGGGGCCGATCTCGGAGGAGCCCATCTCATCCATCCCGACCTCAGCGGTGCCAACTTCAGCGATGCCACCCTTAACGGAGCTATTCTTAGCAAAGCTATTCTTAGTAGAACGGATCGTACTGGAAAGGTTCGCAGCATAGCAGATCTCATTGGGGCCGATCTCAGCTATGCCGACCTTAGCGAAACTAACCTCAAGGATGCCAACCTCGCGCGAGCAGATTTTACCGGAACCGATCTCACTGGGATAGACCTCAGCGGAGCCCATCTCTATGGAATTAACCTTACCGAGGCTAATCTCACGAGGGCTAATCTCACGGGGGCTGTGCTCAGTGAAGCCAATCTCAGCGGAGCCAATCTCAGTGAAGCCAATCTCAGCGGAGCCGTCCTAAGCGAATCTATTATGATTAGAACAAACCTTACCAAGGCAATCCTAAACGGGGCGTGCATTGATAACGCGAACCTTGCGGACTGGATCATCAAGGGAGTCATCTGCACCCATTTAATCCGACGAAAATACGGCATTCAGAAAATAGTAACCTTCGAGCCCCTGGAGTTCGAAAAAAGATATACTCAAATCGAAGAGATAGCCGAACTGGTTCTAAACATCCCCCTCACGGAGTCAACGGGTTTCATCACCAGCTTCATCGCCGACGCAGTTAACGATATTAGACAGTCCACCATACTGAAAGTGAAGGGTATCGAAGCCCTGTCCGATAATGACACAAAGATAACTTTCATAGTCTTCGACAAAGATTTCCATGCAAACCAAAGACAGACCTTCGAGACCACCTTCGAGGATGCATTGAATGAAACTTTCAAAAGCATCTCTCAGGAAACAAATGCCGATCTCCTCCTAGATCCTGTCAGGGAACCAACCGAGGGGGTACTACGACTAAAGGAAAAACTATCCATTCCAGGAACACCCTTTGAAATTGACATACACGCCGCCGAGAAGGTGGCATTAAGCTACTTAGCCAAGATGGAGAACCTACGTGGACGTATCGTAGAAATAGTTTATTCAATTTTCAAGTAGGTGAGCAAATAGCAAGGCGATGGGGGCATCCTTTCCTTTTTCACTTTTGCTTATTGATAGAACCTTTACCATGCTCGCTTTCATGCCATAATTCTTGCCCCCTCCTTTAACCGGGTTATTTGTTTGTAGGTGCAATTGTGATGTATAGCATTTAGAAAACTCCCTCTTCCCGCTACACTTTTTCTTGCGTCGCCCCGCCCGGCTGCTTCCCTCGATTTCCCCCTGCGGGGCCTTTCGCCCGGCATCCATATTATTCATTGGATAGTTGCCGGGCTGCGCTGGACGGTGAATCGGGGAGGATATTCCAGATTCGTCGTCTGGTGAGGATCAGAGGGCGGAGGCGTATCGTGCATACGCTGGAGCACCTGACCGGAGCCAGGCGGCGAAGATGGGACATCCTTCTCGATTCACCGGCCCGTCCAAGTGAACGCCTTGCTCTTGCTTTTTTCAGCTATTCAGCTATTGATTTCGTAGTCTTGCAGATGATGTGTAGCGGCGGCTCTAGTCTTTCTTCAGGTATACGAGGTCGGTGGCTGAGAAATTTCCGCCTTTTACCGGAGCGGCCCAGGACGCGTCTACTCCGAAAAGCTCGGATACCTTGATTTCGCCCTTGTAGCTTCCCTTTACCTTGCCCATGGGCCTCTTCGTCCTTGAGTCGACGATCTGCTCGCCCGGGGAATAGACTTCCAGGACTGCGCCCTTATCGAGGCCGGACTGGCGTCCTGCATTGATATAGACCTTGCCGTTCTCCAGGGATGCCACGCGTGCGTGCCAATCTATGGTGAGGACCGTTTTCATGAGGTCATCGGCGATGATCTCTATGGCGAGATCGATGGCCTTGATCTTGGCTTTCTCGCTCGAGAGATCGCCCCTTTCCCTCGAGAGGAAGACGGGGTTCCTGCCGGAGAGCTGTTTGAGGATGGTGCCCATTTCCGTGCTGTATACTTCGAGGCCCAGCTTCGATATGGCAAATGAGGTCTCCCGGTCGTCTTTCCCTTCTATTTTGGACGTGCTCGTAAAGATGTCGGAGAGGGTGCCCTTGAGTACGGCCTGAACGCCGTATATCTCGTTTAAGGCCTTCATGTTGCCCGGATCGGTCAAAGAGCCTTTCACGTTCACGTTCCCGGGATCGATGCAGATAATGGCGTTGGTGTTCTCAAGTTTGGAGACAAGCCTCTTGGTGGCGAGCTCTCCCAGGTGTTCGGTCTTATAATTGGTTTGATCGATGACGGGGAGGACGATGATCCGCCTCTTCATCTTGGGGGAAGGATAGGTGAAAGAAAGCATCGGGGTGGGCATATATCCCATCATCCCCGGGGGCATTGAGCCCATCTGCATTGGATAGGCCATCTGGGGCGCGATACCCTTCTTCTTGTAATCTTCCTCGAGTTTTGCGAGTCTCGCCTCGAGCTCCGCCTTGTCCTTCTGGCTCGATCCGCCCAGTGCCGACATCACGGTCTCGCCTATTCCCGGCACGTACTGATCTTTTCTGACCCAGACATATTCCTGCTCGTAGGGCGTGAGCATATACTTTTTATTTCTCGTATAAATGTATTCAACCCCGTCAAGAACCTTTATATCTCCGGGCTTGGGATCTTCGAGGTCCACCCTGTCGCCTTTCGGCTCTATGGGCTTCGGGCTCTTATCTCCCGCCTTGGCGGTGGTTTCGGTTTTCTTCTCGGTTTCGGTTTTATTGCCGAAAAAAGGGATGTAACTACAGGAAACCAGGGAGCATGCTATAAAAATGGCAAGGTACTTTTTCATCGTGTGATTATAATCCATATTGTTTCATAATGTCAAACGCAAGTCGAATCGGAACAGGAAGGGCTCACTTGTGTAAGCCTTGGCATGGGTCTCTTGACAATCAACTTATAGGAATGTGGAGATGGCGGGATTCGAACCCGCGGCCCCCTCGTTGCGAACGAGATGCTCTCCCACTGAGCTACACCCCCGTTGATCAGCTTTATAATAGTATGTTCCCTGTCGCAATAGCAAGTTTTTTCTTGCCCGGCCTCGCATGGCGGCCCTTCTTCCTTAACGTCCCTAGAGGTTCAGGATCTTCTTAATAGTCTGCTTGAGCTCGCTCGTATCGGCCGATTTTACTACATATCCATCCGACACCCAGCTCGAGAAATCCTGTTTGAATTCGCCATACGCCGAGCAGAGGACCACGGGCTGATCTTTATTGCTGTTCTTGATCTCGCTCAGGACCTGGATGCCGTCCATCCCCGGCATCTTGATGTCGAGAATGATGAGATCGAAGGTGCCTGCCTTGAACTTCTCGATGGCCTCATATCCATTGGAAGCCAGCTCGACCTCATAGCCTTCGTCCTCCAGTTCTTCCTTAAAGAGGATCCTTATGTTCTCCTCGTCGTCAACGACCATCAGTCTCACGGTTTTCATAAAAACTCCTCTGCTATTATAGTATTGTTTTGGATCGGAAGATACACCATGAACGTTACGCCCTTTCCTACCTCGTTCTTTATGTCAAGCCTGCCGTTATGGTTGATCAGGATCTTGTTCGATATGGCGAGCCCGAGGCCCGTCCCCTTCTCTTTTGTAGTGAAGAAGGGGTTGAAGATGTTATCCATGATGGAGGGGTCTATGCCGCCGCCGGTATCCGAGATGGAGACGGCGAGGAAGTTTCTCCGATCGGTTACGGTCTCGCACGTCTCTATCCTCACCTTCCCCTTGCCGCTCATGGCCTCGAAGGCATTTATCAGTATGTTGATCAGGACCTGCTTGATCTGCTGGCTGTCGCAGAGCACGGGGGGCAGGTTTTCGCCATATTTCTTCTCGATCTTCACGTTTCTCCAGGCGCTGTCGGGGGTAAAGAGGGAAAGAACCTCATCCAGGGTGGCGTTTATATCACACATTCCGGTGGCGATGGGACCTTCCTTCACATAGTTGAGCACCTCATTGAGTATCGCCTCCAGGCGCGTGACCTCTTTGAGGATGATCTCCACGTAGCGTTGCTCGGGCTGGTCGAGGACGGCCTTCTTCGCGAGCCTCTTGGTGAAGCCGCCGATAATGACGAGGGGGTTCTTTATCTCATGGGCGATATTCGCGGTCATCTCTCCCAGGCTCTTGAGCTTCTCCTGTTCGATGAGCCTCTTTTGTGCGTCGCTCAGCTCCCGCACCACATCCCGGAGTCGCCTGTTGAGAAGGGTATTTTCAAGACCGTTCGACATATAATTCGATATGGTATTGATAAGCGACTGTCCATCCTCTTCGCCCACGAAAGACTGGATTTTGGTGGCTCCCATGGTAATTGTCCCGATAATGCGGCTCTTCGAGAGCATGGGAGAGGTGTGAACGGAAAACTTGAGCACCTTCTCCTCCGTCTCGGGAAGGCGGTCTTTGAGAGACAGGGACCTCTTGTTTTTTACGGCCTCCCCTTCGAGGTCGTTGACGTATTCCATGGTCTGGGCTTCGATGGCCCCGTGAGTAAACCTCTGGGAGCCCAGGCTCAGGAAGGGATACTCGAGTTTGATGGTCACGAACCTCGCGTTCAGGGCCTTTGCGATAATGAGGGTGAGGGTTTTCAGGAGCTCCCGGGGCTCCACGTCGGAAGTGAGCACCTTGCCGAGCTCGGAGAGGGTCGCGAGCTCGCTTATCCTTTTCTTGGAGCCGAGGATAAGGGAATAGGTGCGCAGCACTCCGCCGATCTCGCGAGACAGTATGGAGAGAAGGATCTTTTCCTGGCTGTCGATGGTCTCTTTCGACGATATGGCGATGAGCACGCCATGGAGATAACTGTCGTCGGCGAGCGGAAGGAAGGCGAAGGTTTTGAACTTCCCGTCCAGGCCGTCGAGGTCCGGATAAAAAAGGCAGCCGAACCTCGGGGGAATGTCCTTGGAGTTGTAATATCGCGGCGCCCTGCGTTGCGCCACACTGCCCACCACGCCTTCGCCCATGTGACACCTGTACTTGCTCAGGATCTTGAAAAGGGTGCTCTTGTCGTTCATGAAGCGGCAGGTGAGCCTCTTATCCTGATCGAGGGTATAGACCAGGACCTCCTCGAACCCAAGCTCCTGGGCAATGATATTCAGAATCGATTTTACGCGTGACGATATCTCAAGGTTGGAGTGGGATATCTCTATTACTTTTCCGAATAATTCAAGGTAATTCATGGGCACTCATTGCTTTTGCATAGAGATCGAGGTACTCTTTCGCGGATCTTTCCCATGAGAAATCGGCAGTCATGCACCTTTTTGCAAGGGTTTGCCATTCGTCCGCCCTTCCGTACACTGCGAGCGCCCTTTCAAGTGTTTCAATAAGGGCGTCTTTCGTATACTCATAGAATTTGAACCCTGTTCCGAGGCGTGGCTCCGAGGTATAATCCGTAATGGTATCTTCGAGGCCTCCCACGCCTCTTACCACGGGCACGGTCCCGTATTTGAGACTATAAAGTTGATTGAGGCCGCAGGGCTCGTACCGGGAGGGCATGAGGAACATATCGGCGCCCGCCTCAATCAGATGAGCGAGACCGTTGTCATAGGCGATCTTGACGGAAAAGGAGTCGGGAAATGCCTTCGCCAGCTCCGTAAATATTTCATGATACTTCCTCTCTCCCGTTCCGAGGACCACGTATTGGACGCCGAGGGCGAGCATCTCTTCGAGGCTCGATGAGATGAGATCGGCCCCTTTCTGATCGGCGAGCCTTCCTATGGTCGCAATGAGCGGTCTGCGATCATCGGCTCCCAGTCCGAAGGCCTTCTGGAGCTCCCTTTTGCAGACCGCCTTGTTCCCCATCTGCCCGATCGTGTACGTGGCCGGGAGAAGACGGTCGTTTTCCGGGTTCCAGTCCCCGTAGTCTATGCCGTTCACGATGCCGTAAAGGTCTTTCTTCCTGGTGCGAAGAAGGCCGTCGAGGCCGTAGCCGAACTCCTGGGTTTGAATCTCTTCCGCGTACTTCTTGCTTACCGTGCTTATGAGGTCCGAAAATATGATCCCCCCTTTCATGAAATTGATATTACCGAAGAATTCGAGGTAATCGGGGGTGAAGTATTCCCAGCCCATATTGAGGAGGTGCATGTCGTGATGCCAGAATATTCCCTGGTAGCCGAGGTTGTGGATGGTAAAGACGGTCGGGATATCCTTGAGGACCGGGTCGTCCTTGTAGATGGTCTTCAGGAATACAGGCGCCAGGGCCGTCTCCCAATCGTTGCAGTGGAGCACGTCGGGCACGAAGCCGGTCGCCTTTATGGCCTCCAGTATGATTTTTGAAAAGAATACAAACCGTTCCGCATTATCGAGGTAATCGCCGTCGGGGGTGCTGTAGAGGTAATCCCGATAGTAATATTCGTCTTTTTCCACCAGGTACGCGGTGACTCCGTCATAGCTGCTCTCCACGATCTCCGCATCGACCATCGACTGGGATACCTGGCAGGATACGGTCATGTTCTTATATTCCATGGGAAATTTCTGTTCATCGATGCCCTTGTGCTTCGGGAGTATTACCCGCACATCGGCCCCGAGCTTCTTGAGCGCCTTGGGGAGGGCCCCGGTCACGTCCGCGAGACCGCCTGTTTTCACAAAGGGAAATATTTCGGGAGAAGCAATCAACACCTTCATATGAGCCCCCTAGGTCGTGGTTTCTCTCAAATACTCGGTAGCCTCCTCCGGCGGGGTCGGGTTTATATAGAACCCTGTCCCCCATTCGAAGCCTGCAAGCTTCGTCAGTCGGGGAATAATCTCCAGGTGCCAGTGATAGTGGTGCATCTCGCCGTTTCCGAAGGGTGCGGTATGGATCATGAAATTGTAGGGCGGTGAGTTGAGCACCTTGTTATATTTCCTGAGGATCGTGGAGAGTGCCTCCGCGAACTCGTAGAAGTTATCTTCTTTTTCCGGGGTCACGAAATAGGGCTCATGCCTCTTCGGGATGATCCAGGTTTCAAAAGGGAACCGGGAGGCATAGGGCGAGATGGCGATAAAGTAGGCGTTCTCGAAGACCACCCGCACCCCGTCCTCTTTCTCCTGGGCTATGATATCGCAGAAGATACACCGGTCTTTATACCGGTAATAGGCAAGGCCGCCGCTGATCTCCTCCAGGACCCTCTTGGGGACAACGGGCAGGGCGATCAGTTGCGAGTGGGAATGGTCGAGTGAGGCCCCTGCAATCGATCCATGGTTTTTGAAGACCATCACGTATTTGAATCTCTTGTCTTTCGCGAGGTCGAGCACCCTCTCTTTATAGGCTACGAAGGTGTTTACAATATCCTCGATATCCATCACGCCCAGGGTCTCCCCGTGGACGGGGGTCTCCACGATCACCTCGTGGGCGCCCACGCCGTTCATCTTATCGAAGAGCCCGACACCTTCTTTGTTGAGGCCCCCTTCGATCCGCAGGGCAGGAAATTTATTGGGTACTACCCTCAGGCTCCATCCCGGGCTATTGGGCGGCGAAAAGTCGTTTCTGATCGCATAGACTTCGGGAGGAGTCATGTTCTCGTTGCCCGGGCAGAGCGGGCACATGCCCGGTTTTGCCGGGGGCGATTCCTCGACAAAGAAGACAGGCCTCTTGCCCCTCTCGGTCGATATTATGACCCATCTGTCAATAATAGGGTCCTTTCTCAGCTCAGGCATACATCGCTCCCTTTTATCCTAGTTTTGACACGGAAAGAAACCCGTGGTAAGACATTTACCAATGATACCGCTTAAGGTTAACATACGGTCACGCACATATCCAATTATAAACACATCGATTATCCTTGTAAACCTGACAGTGTTCCTCATGCAAAAACTATACCTTCACGGTCCCTCAAGCCTTGATCTCTATCGCTCTTTCGGTCTCGTGCCGCATGAGCTCTCCGCCGCTCTGGCGGGACAGTGGGGACTTGTGCCCTACAACCTTCTTACCGTCTTCACCTCCATGTTCCTCCACGGCGGATGGCTGCACATCCTGGGGAATATGCTTTACCTGTGGATCTTCGGCAGCAACGTGGAGGACGCCCTCGGTCACGGGAGGTTCTTCTTCTTCTACCTCCTTTCGGGCACGGCCGCGGCAGCCTTTCAGTACTTTTACGACCCCCTTTCGGCGGTCCCCATGATCGGTGCGAGCGGGGCCGTCTCCGGAATCCTTGGGGCTTACCTGGTCCTCTACCCTTTCGCACGTGTCAAAACTGCGCTCATCATCGTGATCTTCATCAAAATCGTCGAACTGCCCGCAGTGCTGCTCCTGACGGTATGGTTCATCATGCAGATCCTCTTCTCCTACGGTGAGGGGGTGGCCTGGTTTGCCCATATCGGTGGCTTTATATTCGGTCTCGTCATGGTCAGTCTTTTCCGCCTCGGCAGGGCCCGTCGTTAGGGGAATGTTTCACGTGAAACATTTACGGGTCCTCCTGATCAATCCCCACATATATGATTTCGCCGCCTACAACTTCTGGTCGAGCCCCCTGGGCCTGCTTTATACGGGCGCCGTCCTCCGGCAAAACGGCGCCGAGGTGACCCTCATCGACTGTATGAGGAGCCAGGAAGAGAAGCGAAAGCCCGACGGCCGCGCCCCGTTCGTCAAGGAGAAGTCCCGCGGGCCCCTTCCCGCCCCTCTCGCAGGCATAAAGAAACGCCTCAAGCGCTACGGCATATCGCCCGTCCGGCTTCGGGAGGAGCTGGCCCTCCTCGAGCCACCCGACCTCGTCCTCATCACCTCCATAATGACTTACTGGTACATGGGCGCCCACGAGACAGCCCGGGTCGCGCGCGAGGCCTATCCCCACGCCCGGATCGTCATGGGCGGCATCTACCCGTCTCTCTGCATCGAACACGCCCAGGCCCATAAAGGCGACGCCGACCTTGTCCTCTCCCACCGGCAGATGGATATCCTCTACCGCTACGTCGAGGAGAGCTTTCATTATCCCCTCCCTTTCAGACCCTCTCTCTACGATCTCGACGCCCTCCCCTATCCGGCCTTCGACCTCTATGACTCCCTGCCTTTTGTTCCCCTTCTTACCTCCTACGGCTGCGCATTCCATTGCGCCTACTGCGCCACGCCTTTTATGCACCCCCGTATGGCGCGGAGGAGCCCCGCAAGCACCCTCTACGAGGTCCGTCACTGGCAGGAGCAAGGCGTCAGCCGCTTCGTCCTCTACGACGACAGCTTCCTCTACCAGTCGGATGCCTTTGCAAAGCCCCTCCTCAGGGAGCTCTCCCGCCTCCCCTCGCCCATAAACCTCTACAACCCAAATGCGGTCAATGCAGCCTTTATGGATGAGGAACTGGCAGATCTTCTTTCTCTCGCCGGCTTCGAGGAGGTCCGCTTCGGCCTCGAGACAGTCGATCCCGCCCTCCAGCGCACAACCGGCGGAAAGGTCACTACCCGGGTCTTCGAGAGGGCCCTGAGATCACTCAAGGCCGCCGCCTTTCCCTTAGAACGTGTGGCAGCCTACATCCTTTCCGGCTTGCCCTTTCAGAAATGGCAGGACGTGAAGGCCTCCATAGACTATCTCGCCGGACTCGGGGTCCGCGCCCACATCGCCGAATACACGCCCATCCCCCACACCCCCCTCTACGAGCAATATGCCTCCCACGCCCGCTATCCCCTGGACGAGGACCCGATCTATCAGAATAACGCCCTCTTCCCCTTCGCCTGGGAAGGCTTCACCGAAGAGGACCTCGCCTATCTCAAGACATACCTCGCCGAGACCTACGCCGCTGCTTCACGCGCTTGAGCCTTTAAGTGGCAGTGGCTCTAATTCCGCGCTTTCCAAATCCTCGCTATCCCAAAGGAGGGATGTTGCTGGTTCGTCTTGGTGCGTTAAGCGCAGGGCAGCGAAGAAAACTCAGCGGAAAGAGGGGCGACGTAGTACCCCCTGGAGCGACCGAAGGGTGACGTAGGGGATGGGGGGGACGGTATTCGCCTTTTTTTTCGCGCCAAGCTTTCTCTGCCCGGAGCGTGCACGGGGGCCGGTCACCGGCACCGCTGCGCCCCCGCCACTCTAATCTGCCTTGAAAATTGACGGTGAATAGTGTTAAATAGTTGATCGACGCGCGAGAGTGGCGGAACTGGCAGACGCACTGGACTTAGGATCCAGCGGGTTACACCATAGGGGTTCAAGTCCCCTCTCTCGCATTTTTCCCCTAAACCTACCCCGCCACTTCCCGAAGCAGCTCCTTAAGCTCCTCTATCTTATAAGGCTTGGTGATGACCCCCTTGAAGCCGTATTCCCGGTAGCGGGAGAAGGCAGGGTCATCGGTATAGCCGCTCGAGATGATGGCCTTGATGGCAGGGTCCAAGGAGCGTATCCGGTCGAAGACCTCTTTTCCTCCCATGCCCCCTTTCGTATCCGTGGAGCCGTGCAAGGGCCCTATTGGCGCTCAGGAACCGTCCCTCCGGCGTCGTCTGAAAGATGACCATAGGCGTTATCGAAGATGGCGTGATACTTTTTCTCCGTCCGTTGCAGCATTTCTTCGGCCTTTTGGTCTTTCGAAACGTCCCGGACGGTTACCAGGATCCGCTCTTTCCCATCGATATTCGCGTGCCTCGTCCCCACCTCCGCCCAAAACCAGTTGCCCTCTTTCCGCTTCGCCCTCCGGCGGATGAGCTGAGGGCCTCTGTTGCGGCCCTCCTAAGGAAGGCGACCGCTTCTTCCCCGGAAAACTGCGGCTCGTCACCGAATACCTGCATTACCGGCAGTCCTTGCGCTTCTGCGCCGGTCCAGCCGAAGATCTCACACACGCGTTCGTCTACGTCCATAATGAGACCCGTTTCAGGATCACAGCTGAGGACTCCGTCATTCAGGGAATTAAGGACCGTGCGAAATCGACGCTCCCCTGCCGCGAGCGTCCTCTCTCTATCCTCGTGCCGCCTCATCTCCTTCTCGACCAGTTCGGCTCTCTTCTTCGTCTCCATATTCTGAAGCGCCATTTCCTCAATAATCACGGCGACTGCGGTCAGGAAAGAGGCTTTGTTCGCCAGCTCTTCTCTCATGACTACCGGTAGACGCGATGCGGCTTTGAGATATTCCTCGGAATTATAGCCGTATTGTTCCACCTGATTCCGGAGAGTCAGGCGGTCGGGTGCTTCAATGAATGCCTGTCCCGTGAAGAGGCTCGCCACATGGGCCCCCTCGATAAACACCGGGAGGGCACAATCTGCCGCACCATGGCCGCACTCCCTCACTATCAGCACGCCAGGCTCCCCCGCCTGTCGGAAAAGGTCATGAAGACCCTTCTCGCACACCTGTTGCGATGAAGGAGAGCCCCTATGAAAGCGGGCGCACAGATCCGACCAGCCGGAGGTCAAAAGCACCCTGTCCGAAGGATGCTGCGCCAGACCGATCCCGAATCCGGTAATCTCCGCGAAGGTCTTGAAAATCCTGCCCAGGCTTCCGAGGTCGATCAAATCTTCTATGCCACATTTGCCGTCAACAAGAATACCCTCACTCCCCCTTGGCGCCGATCTCTGCGAACTTTCTATTATAGACGGCGCCCCCACACGATGAATATGTTAATTTCGCAAACCTCGAGGATCAGGAACTTTTATAAATTTTCGCACGTTTTTTTCACCGTATCAAGGGAACGAGTGCTTCCAGTCATTTGGTGCTCCCGAAACCCCATCATCAACAAAAGACCGCAACGGCCGATCTCTCTGGCGGCCCTTGTACCCCTTGTACTGCATTACACCCTCTTCAAGTCAGTATGACCCTCATGGGTGCCTTTTCGTGCCGCCTCGCGAATTCTGCGAGATCGTTTTTAGCGCCCGTCAAGACAATTTTTTGCCCCCCTCCCCTCCCCCCTGCAGTTGGTCCAATTTGAAAAATAGACACCCGTCGCCAAACCGTAGTTGCCCTGTCCGGTTAATACCTCCGTCGGCCGAACAGCACCCGCCCAAAAAAGTCCGTCGGCAGCCGCTCACATTTATCGTTCCATATGATCCAAGAAACAATATGACTTACACCTGAAGGTGCGGCGGAATAAGATTTAAATGGAAGCAGTTCGATAATCCGATGTCCTGATGAATCTTGCAAGAAATTTCCTGCGTCACAGCGCGAACCGCGAGCGCCACAAAGAGTAGCCAAAAGTAGGCGCCCTTAGGGGGGAGGCTCCGATAGCTTTGCTATCGGAGGGGCGACGCAAGCCCCTTACAAATGTGCGGCGCAAACCCGGTAAGAGTGGATGAAAGGCCCGGCACCTCAGTTGACTAAGGAGCGCGAAAAGTGAGCATACCGTTTACAACGCAAAGCGGAAATTAAGACGAAGGCACAGGTAGGGATCTTCCCGGCGTGATGTAGCGCGCACAGCGCGCGAGAGGGGGGAGGCTCGGCGGACTTTGTTCGCCGAGGGGGCGACGTGAGCCCCCTAAATGGCATGCGACGCGGGCCCCATGAACAGCTGTGCGCCTATTTCGTCATCTTAATGAAATTCGTAAGCAGGGCGAGTCCCACGCGCTGGCTTTTTTCCGGGTGGAATTGGCAGGCGAATACCCTTTTTTTCTGAATTGACGACGCGAAGTCGATCCCGTATGTCGTTTTCGTGGCCGTCACGTCCTCTTCAGGAGAACAATAGTAGGAGTGGACGAAGTAGAAGAACTCGCCTTCCCGTATGCCGTCCAGGATCTCGGCGCCATGAACGCGCTCGATACTGTTCCAGCCCATGTGCGGCACCTTCAGGCTCCCGTCGAACCGGGGAACGGTCCCCTTCACGAACCCCATGCCCCGCACTCCGGGCGCCTCTTCACTCGTCTCGAAAAGGATCTGCATACCGAGACATATGCCGAGGTAGAGCTTGTCGTTCTCGATCAACTCTTTGATAAAATCGAGAAGCCCGAAGGTCTCGAGATTTTCGATGCACTTCCCGAAGGCGCCCACACCGGGAAGGACAATGCCCTTCGCCTTCTCGATGATTGATTTGTCCCTTGTAATCACTGCGTCGGCATGAAGCTTCTGGAAGGCGTTGGTCACGCTCTTCAGGTTTCCCATACCGTAATCGACTATTGCGATCATAACATTCCTTTAGTTGACAGGACCCCTTTGATCCGTTCGTCTCTCGTGACCGCTTCCTTGAGGGCCTTTCCGAATCCCTTGAAGACGGCCTCCACCTTGTGATGGAGGTTGTCCCCGTACAGCACGTTCACGTGGAGCGCGCACCTGGCCTCGCCCACGAAACCCTTGAAGAACTCCTTCACCACCTCGAGATCGAACATGGCGATCCTCCCCTGGAGCTCTCCGTTCCACACAAAGGCGGGCCTTCCGCTCATATCTATGGCCACCATGGCGAGAGATTCATCCATGGGCACTATGGCATGGCCGTACCGCCTGAGGCCCTCCGCGCTGCCGATGGCCTCTTTCAGCGCCTTGCCCATGACGATGCCCACATCCTCGACAGTATGATGGGTATCCACATCGAGGTCCCCCTTGGCCTCCACGCTCAGGTCGAACATGCCGTGGCGTGCGAAGAGATTGAGCATGTGGTCGAAGAAGGGTATGGCAGTGCAGGAGTCGCCCATGCCCTCCCCATCGACCGTCAATTTTATTTTGATGTCGGTCTCCTTTGTCTGTCTCTCTACCTTCGCCTGCCTTGCTTTTGCCATATTTTCCCCCTTAGGGTATTACCTTGCTCAAAGGATACTCAACGATGCCTTCCGCTCCGGCCCGTTTCAGGTCGGGGATAATATCCCTCACCACCTTCTCGTCGATGATCACCTCTATGGCGACCCATTTATCGTCTGAAAGGTTCGACACCGTGGGCGTATGGAGGGAGGGGAGGATTTCGGTCACTGTTTTCAGCACCTTCCTCGGCACATTCATCTTGAGCCCCACCTTCTCTTCCGCCAGGAGCGCGCCTTTCAACAAGATCATTATATTCTCTATCTTTCTTTTTTTCCACTTGTCTTTCCATGCGTCTTTATTGGCGATCACCACGGTCTCCGACTCGAGGATCGTATCCACGATCCTCAGATTGTTGGCCTTCAGGGAGGCCCCGGTTTCCGTGACTTCGATAATCGCATCCGCCAGAAGAGGCGGCTTCACCTCGGTCGCGCCCCATGAGAATTCAACGCTCGCCTCGATGCCCCTCTTCTTGAGGAACCTCTTCGTAAACCCTACCAGCTCGGTGGCGATCTTCTTTCCCTTCAGGTCTTCGACGGTCTTTATGGGCGAATCCATGGGCACGGCCACTACCCATTTTACCCCCCTGAACCCCACCTTCCCGTACTTGAGGCGGACCAGCTCCACCACCTTCGCGTCCTGTTCCTTTACCCAGTCGTATCCGGTGATCCCCATGTCGAGGATGCCGTCTTCCACATAGCGGGCCATCTCCTGGGCCCTTATCACGAGGCCTTCTATTTCAGGGTCGTCGATTACCGGCACATAGGAGCGCTCCGGCAGTTTTATCGTGTACCCCGCGTTCTTGAAAAGCTTGAACGTCGTCTCCTGGAGGCTTCCCTTCGGTAAACCTATTTTCAGTTTCATTTGGACTCCTTTCTGGCCTTTATGGCCTCTCCGTGGGCGAAGAGACCTTCTATGCGGGCGAGCCTTTCGGCATTGTCCCCGTATCGTGTGATGAATTCCTTCTCCGCCTTCACCACCATTTTTCTTCTCAGGAAGGTGTCGACTGAGAGCCCCCCGGTAAACCTTCCCGCGCCGCTCGTGGGCAGCACATGATTGGTACCGATATAATAATCGCCCAGCGCAACCGGGGTCGAGGGCCCGACGTAAAGGATGCCCGGATAAAGGATCCTCTCACCCAGGGCTTCATCGCCGATAAGCTCCATATGCTCGGGTGCGATGGCATTCACCAGGCTGATTGCCTTATCTATGTCTTTGTAGCGGGCGAGAAAGCCATTTTCGTCCAGGGCCTTTCTCGTCACGGCAGCCCTGGGGCTCGATCCGATGAGGCTGTCTATCTCTTGTTCGACCTCCCTGAGGTGTGCTTCGGAAGGAGAGATCAAACCCACCATTGCCATCTCATCATGTTCTGCCTGTGACATCAGGTCCCACGCGAGGAGGCGCGGTGAAAATGCTTCAGTGGCAAGAACGACGAGCTCCGAGGGGCCGGCGAGCATATCGATCCCCACCCTCCCGTAGACGTCCCTCTTTGCCTCTTCAACGTAGGCGTTTCCGGGACCCACGATAATATCGACCTTTGGGATGGGTCCGATGCCGAAGGAAAAGGCAAATACGGCCTGGGCGCCGCCGATCCGGAAGACCTCCGTCACGCCGAGCATGGAACATGCGGCGAGGATATAGGGGTTTATGGCGCCCTTTTTCGCCGGTGTGGCCAAAAATATCTCTTTCACGCCGGCGAGTTGGGCGGGCACCACCCCCATGGTCACGGATGACGGGTATGGCGCGGTGCCGCCGGGGACATAGACCATGGCCTTTTCAACGGGCACGAACTCCTCTTTCACGAGAAGGCCCCTGCTCCGGTAGGTGCGTGATTTGGATTTCTGGAAGCGGTGAAAGGCGCGCACGTTCTGTATCATGCCGCGGATGATGGCCCGGTCCCCATGGGGTATGGCCTCCGCGGCCTCCCGGATTTCGTCCTCCGTGACTTTGAGGGGATATTCCTTTTCCCAACCGTCCCAGCGCTTCGAGAATTCCACGAGTGCCGCCTCGCCGTGGGCGAGGAGCTCCTTCTTTATCTTCTGTACCGCGGGACCTATGGACGCTTTTCTTCTTTCTCTCCCCTCGGAGATGAAGGGGATGAGGCGGTCATATTCCCTTTCAAGATCCCATATCTTCATCTTTCTTCCTCTCTATCCTGGCTCCAAGTCCGGAGAGCTTCTTTTCGATCGCTTCATAACCCCTGTCGATATGGTAGATCCGCGAGATCTCGGTAGTGCCGTAGGCCGCGAGTCCGGCTATGATCAGGGAGGCGCTTGCCCGGAGGTCGGTGGCCATCACCTTTGCGCCGGAGAGGCTTTTCCCGCCCTTCACGATCGCGGTCTTACCGATGACCCGTATATCCCCTCCCATCCGGCGAAGCTCTGCCGCATGCATCATCCTGTTCTCGAATATGGTCTCCGTTACGGCGCTCACTCCCCGTGAGATGGTCATAAGGGCCATCATCTGGGCCTGCATGTCCGTGGGGAACCCTGGATAAGGTATGGTCTTTATGTCCACCGCGATGGGCCTTTTCCGCGTCATGGCGGCCCGGATGGTACTCCCCTCTTCCGTAATCTCCATGCCCGTTTCTCTGAGCTTCTCGATCACCGCTTTTATATGCTCCGGCACGCAATTCTCTATAGTAATATTACCCCTGGTCATGGCGCAGGCGGCAAGAAAGGTGCCTGTCTCGATCCGGTCCGGGATCACATCGTAATTGCAGGCCTTGAGTGAATCAACCCCGCGTATCCGAATGACCTGGGTACCTTCCCCATCGATCTTTGCACCCATTTTCCTGAGCATCCGCGCGAGGTCGACCACCTCGGGCTCCCGGGCGGCGTTCTCGATCACCGTCTCCCCTTTTGCCCGCACCGCGGCCATAAGGATATTTTCCGTCCCTCCGACCGTGGTGGTCTCGAAGGTGATGCGCCCACCCTTCATATGCTTTGCCGTCACCTCCACATATCCTTCCTTCATATGGACGTCGCAGCCCAGCGCCGTAAGTCCCTTCAGGTGGAGGTCTATGGGCCGCTCCCCTATGGCGCACCCTCCCGGATAGGAGACCGTGGCCTTTTTAAACGCGCTTATGAGGGCTCCGAGGACGAGGACCGAGGCCCTCATCTCCTTCACGAGCTCGTAAGGCGCCACATGGTTGCCCGTTCCTTTGGTATCCACGCGCAATATGTGGTCTTCTTTCCACTCCGCTTTTGCCCCGAGAATACCGATGAGTCTCGCCATGGTCTCCACGTCTTTGAGGCGGGGCACATTTCCGATCGCATAGACGCCTTTCGCGAGGATCGTCGCCGCGAGCACGGGCAGGACTGCGTTTTTGGAACCGCTCATACGGACTGTGCCGTTGAGCCGCTCGCCGCCCTCTATTACGAATTTATCCATTTTCCTATGACCACCCTTTCCTTGCCTGCAAGGTCTTTCTTCTTCGTCACCATACACCCGACGGACGCGAGGAGCTCTCCCAGCATGTCCGCCTGTCTTGCGGACCCTATCTCACAGAGCACATATCCCCCTTCTTCCATGTGATCGGGCAGGGCGCGAACAAAACTCCGGTAGACGTCGAGACCGTCGGCCCCTCCGAGGAGCGCGAGGGCAGGCTCGAACTCTTTTACGTCCTTCATGAGATCTTCCCATTCACCCTCCGGCACATAGGGAAGGTTGGCAAGGACCATG
Organism: Syntrophorhabdaceae bacterium; assembly: GCA_036504895.1. Taxonomy (NCBI): domain Bacteria; kingdom Pseudomonadati; phylum Thermodesulfobacteriota; class Syntrophorhabdia; order Syntrophorhabdales; family Syntrophorhabdaceae; species Syntrophorhabdaceae bacterium. Next base: position 57,097 of record DASXUJ010000008.1, on the reverse strand, counting down.
TCGAATCTCGCTCCTTTCTTGACCGCGTAGAAGAGGTCGGAGCACAGAAAGGTCAGGCGTCCCGAGACCGCGGGGTCTCTTCCGTTTTTTTGCGCCACCGACAACGCCGGCGTAGAGACATCGACGCAGAGCACAGAGCGTCCCGATTTCCTTGCTACCGTATTCCCGATAATGCCCGAGCCGGTGCCCATGTCCACGACAGATCGCATCAGCGGGCGGCCCCCGAGAATTGAGAGGGCCTCTTCCACGAGCACCTCCGTGTCGGGTCGCGGGATAAGGACGTTTCCGTCAACGGCAAAGGGATGGGAGAAGAATTCCTTTTCTCCCGTAATGTAGGCGAGGGGCTTCCCCGTCTCCCTTTGGGCGAAGAGGTCTTTGATGCGGCGGGCCGCGGACTCGCCCATCTCTCTGTCCGGATGGGCCAGCACCGCTTCACTGCGAAGGGAAAGGACCCGGGAGATTATGGCTACCTTCTCAAGTCCGGTCAATTCCCCACCTTTTGTCATGAGGTCTCTGATCCGCAAGGGTTCTCTACCCGTTTTTGATGGTTTCGGAACGAAAGTGGGCGGACAAGGGGGTAATGATGGCGTCGAGGTTCCCGTCCAATACATCCTGGAGCTTATAAAGGGTGAGGCCGATCCTGTGATCGGTTACCCTTCCCTGGGGGAAATTGTAGGTACGTATGCGCTCGCTCCTGTCGCCGGTGCCCACCTGTTTTCGCCGCTCTTCAGAGATCTCCTGCTCCTTCTCGCCCTCCATCTTCTCTTTCAGGCGTGCCCGGAGCACCCGTATCGCCTTGGCCTTATTTTTATGCTGGGATTTTTCGTCCTGGCAGGTGACCACGAGGCCCGTGGGGATATGGGTAATTCTGACGGCGGAGTCGGTGGTATTCACGTGCTGACCTCCGGGGCCGCTCGACCGGAAGACATCGATACGCATTTCGTCGGGGCTGATGTCGAGCTCGAGCTCCTCGGGCTCCGGGAGTACCGCGACGGTCACGGTGGACGTGTGGATCCGCCCCTGTGCTTCGGTCAGGGGCACCCTCTGGACCCTGTGGACGCCGCTCTCATACTTGAGCATACCGAAGGCGTCCTTGTTCTCCACCAGGAGTATGGCCTCTTTGAGGCCCCCAAGGTCCGAAATGGACGCTTCCATAAGCTCGGTCTTCCAGCGCATCTTTTCCGCATACCTGAGGTACATGGTGAGGAGCTCCCGCGCGAAGAGCGCTGCCTCTCCTCCGCCCGTACCCGCCCTGATTTCGAGGAACATGCTCCTGGAGGTAGACTCGTGCTTTCTGAGCAGCCTTTCGGTGAGAAGGTTTTCATAGGTCTCCCTCTCCTTGTCCAGGAGGGCCGCTTCGTCTCGCGCCATCTGTTTAAGCTCCTCGTCAGTCTCGGTGCTCACCATCTCGGCGCAATTCTCGGCGTCTTCCTTCCGTTTCTTCCATTCCCTGAAGAGGTCGACGACCTCTTTGATCTCCGTCCGCTCCTTGGCCAGCTTTTTATATACTTCCATGTTGGCCATGGATTCGGGCAGGGACATCTCCGCTTCGATCTCCCGGTACCGCTTCTCCGTCTCTTCCAGTCTTTCGAACATTACTTTTCTGTTTTCTTACCGTACCTTCTCTCGAATTTTTCTACCTGCCCGGCTGAATCGATCCTCTTTTCCTTGCCCGTGAAGATGGGGTGGCACTTGGCGCAGATTTCGACCGTGATCTTTTCTTTCACCGAAAGGGTCTCGAACGTGTGCCCGCACGCGCATTTCACGGCCGCGGTTTTCAGCTCCGGATGTATTCCTTTTTTCATGTTAGCCTCCTTTGCTCATTGAATAGAGAAAATCTTTATTTGAATCGACATCTGTAAGCTTCTCGAGGAGGAACTCCATAGCCTCCACCTGATTCATAGGCTGGAGCACCTTTCTTAAAAGCCAAATTCTCGACAGGTCCCCGTTTTCGAGGAGGAGCTCCTCTTTTCTGGTCCCTGATTTGTTTATATCGATGGCCGGGAAGACCCTCTTTTCCGCGAGCTTCCGGTCGAGGTAGATCTCCATGTTGCCCGTGCCCTTGAACTCTTCAAAAATGACCTCATCCATCCTGCTTCCCGTGTCGATGAGCGCCGTGGCCACGATGGTGAGGCTGCCCCCCTCCTCGATGTTCTTGGCTGCGCCGAAGAACCTTCTCGGCTTCTGCATGGCCGAGGCGTCGATGCCGCCGGAGAGTATCTTTCCGCTGGAAGGGACCACCGTATTGTACGCCCTCGCGAGTCTCGTGATGCTGTCGAGGAGGATAACCACGTCTCTCTTGTGCTCCACGAGCCTCTTCGCCTTCTCGATCACGATCTCCGCGACCTGGACGTGTCTCGTGGCAGGCTCGTCGAAGGTAGAGCTTATTACCTCTCCGTTCACCGAGCGTATCATGTCCGTGACTTCCTCGGGCCTTTCATCGATGAGCAGCACGATAAGGTGGACCTCTTTATGGTTCTTCGTGATGCTGTTCGCGATGTGCTGGAGGAGCATGGTCTTGCCCGTTCTGGGGGGGGCGACGATGAGTCCCCTCTGTCCTTTGCCGATGGGGGTGAAGAGGTCCATTACCCTTGTGGAGAGGTTGTCGGTGACCGTCTCCAGCTTCAGCCTCTCGTTCGGATAGATGGGGGTCAGGTTGTCGAATATGATCTTGTCCTTCGCCACGCTCGGGTCGTCGAAATTTATCGTCTCCACCTTGAGGAGGGCGAAATATTTTTCGTTATCCTTGGGAGGGCGGATCTGCCCGGATGTGGTGTCTCCCGTCCTTAAGCCGAATCTCTTTATCTGGGAAGGCGAGATATAGATGTCGTCAGGGCCGGGGAGGTAATTCGAATCGGTGGACCTGAGGAAGCCGAAGCCTTCCTGAAGCACCTCCAGGACCCCTTCCCCATATACGGATTCGTTTTTATCCACAAAGGCCTGGAGTATGGCGAAGATAAGCTCCTGTTTTCTCAAACCGGCGGCGTTATCTATATTCATCTCCTTCGCCATATGGGTCAGTTCCCCGATCCTTTTTTTCTTTAATTCATTAAGATGCATGTATCCTCTACCTCCCATGTTTTTATCTTTTCCAAGAGGATTTCCAGCTCTTTTCTAAGATCTTCTTCGCTTCCGTTGTTCCTCACCACGTAATCTGCCAGCCTTTCTTTTTCTTCCAGGGGAATCTGATTGGCAATCCGTCTTTCCACATCTTCTTTTTCCATTCCCCTTCTCACAAGCCTTTCTTTTATGATATTCATCTGTGCGGATACGACGATCGTCTTGTCGAGTTCTTTGTTGAGACCTTTTTCGAAAATCAGGGGGCCGTCGATGATTACGGCTTTCGCTCCCTTTTGCCTCTCGAGGGCGATCCGTTTTTCCATCTCCGCCACGAGCCGAGGATGCACAATTTGCTCAAGTATTTTGAGGTGTTCCTTATCTTTAAAAACTAAGGCCCTCAAGGCCCCGGCGTCAACCGTCATATCGTCCTTTATATACTGCTTTCCGAAATTCTTTATAATATCGTCTATTACCTGAGCGCTGTCCGAGACTTCTTTTGCAAGATTGTCGAGATCAACTACGGTATAGCCGGCCTTATTAAGCATCGTCGAGACGGTCGTTTTTCCGCTCCCGATTATGCCCGTCACCCCTATGGTGATCATATATCGAGGTTTCTCACATTCAGGGCATTCTCTTCGATAAAGAGTCTTCTCGTCTCTATGTTGCTGCCCATGAGCACCGTGAACATCTGATCGGCCTCGACCGCGTCTTCTATCGAGACCCTGAGAAGGGTCCTTTTTTCCGGGTCCATGGTGGTCGTCCAGAGCTGCTCGGGGTTCATCTCTCCGAGACCTTTATATCTCTGGATATTCATCCCTTCTTTTCCCACCACATTGATATGGTTGATGAAACCTTCCCCGTTATGAAAAAAGGTCTCGTTATTTCCGTTTGCGACCCGCACCTCGCCTTCGTAGAAAGAAAGGACCTGTTTGTACGCCTTGAAGGCGGCGAGATAATCTCCTTCGGAGCACATCTCGTAATCTATCTTTATCTCGGTAGGTACTTTTGCCGAAGGGTCCGTCACGATAAGGGACCAGAGGTTGTTCTCCGGGTCCTTCGAGAGTGCGGCCCCGTATCCCTGCTGCTCCACATATTCTTTTACGATATTGAGCTTATAAGAATCTTCCAGGTCTTCCCTGCGGGAGATGTCCGCGGTAAGGAGACCGAGTATGATTTTCCTGTTCGCCGTGCCCATGATGGTCATATCCCTCGCGAAGCGCTCCACAACCCTGATCTTCTCGATCGCGCTCCTGAGGTCTTCCCCTTCTATTTTTGTGCCGTTCAGATAACAGTCTATCTTGTCCATGCCCCGGGCCATGACGTGGCGCTCGAAATCGTCTTCGTCCTTGGCATAGATCTCTTTCGACCCGTATTTCAGCTTATAAAGGGGCGGCTGGGCGATATAGACGTAGCCGTTCATGAGAAGGTCGGGCATCTTTCTGTAGAAAAGGGTGAGCAGCAGGGTCCGTATATGGGAGCCGTCCACGTCCGCATCGGTCATGATGATTACTTTGTGGTATCTCAGCTTTTCGATGGTCTCCGTATTGATGCCGAGGGCGAGGTAGATGGCTTTTATCTCAAGGTTGCTGAGCACCTTCTCCTGTCTCGATTTTTCCACATTGAGGATCTTGCCCCGAAGAGGCAGGATGGCCTGGGTCTTCCTGTCCCTGCCCTGTTTTGCCGAGCCACCCGCCGAGTCGCCCTCCACGATGTATATCTCGCAGAGGTGAGGCTCGCTCTCCTGGCAGTCGGCGAGTTTGCCGGGAAGTATTCCGCTCTCGAGGAGGCTCTTGCTCTTCACGAGCTCTTTTGCCTTCTTTGCGGCTTCCCTTGCCTTTTTCGCCTCCATGGCCTTATTGATGATGATCTTGGCGATGTCCTCGTGGAGCTCGAAATATTCACTCAACTGCTCGTTGAGGACCGATTCCATGACGCCTTTGATCTCGCTGTTTCCGAGCTTCGTCTTGGTCTGCCCTTCGAACTGGGGGTTTGCCACCTTACAGCTGATGACCGTGGTCATCCCTTCTTTAATATCGTCTCCCGAGACATTCTCCTTATTTTTTATGGAAGGGTTTGTCTGGATGAAATTATTGATGCTCCGGGTAAGGGCGCCCCTGAAGCCGGCGACATGGGTGCCTCCCTCCTGGGTATGGACATTATTGACGAAGCTGTAGACGTTCTCATTGTAGCCGTCGTTATACTGGATCGCCACCTGGATGAAATCGAGGGGGCTGCGCTCGGTGATGATATAGACAGGCTCTTCGAAGAGCACGGTCTTATTCGTATTGAGAAACTTTACAAAGGCCTTGACGCCGCCTTCATGCCTGAACTCCTGACGCTTCCCTTTTCTCTCGTCCGACACGATGATATGGATGCCGTTATTGAGGAAGGATATCTCCCTCATCCTGTGGGCGATAATGTCATACATGATCTCTTCGGTCTCGAAAAGGGTCCCGTCGGCCTTGAATTTTACCTTCGTCCCTGTTTTCTCCGTATCTCCGATCACCTTGAGCTCGGTGATCTTGGCGCCGCCTTCGTACCTCTGGAAATAGACCTTGCCGTCCCTGCGCACTTCCACTTCCAGATATTCGGACAGGGCATTCACCACGGAGAGCCCTACGCCGTGGAGGCCGGCCGAATACCGGTAGGTATCCTTATCGAACTTTCCTCCCGCGTGGAGTTTGGTAAGCACCACTTCGAGGGCGGGCATCTTCTCCTCCGCATGCATGGCAACAGGGATGCCTCTCCCGTTATCCTCGCAGGTGACGCTGTTGTCGCGATGAATGGTGATCTGAATTTTGTTGCAATAGCCTTCCAGGGCCTCGTCCACACTATTGTCCACGAGCTCGTAGACCAAGTGGTGAAGGCCTTCCACGCCTGTATTTCCAATATACATGGAAGGTACTTTCCTGACCGCGTCAAGACCCCCCAGTATTTTAATACTCTCTGCTCCGTATTCTCTCATTTCTTAATCCCTTTTAGACTCTGATCGGCATTACGATGTTTTTGTAGTACTCGGTGCTTCCTTCTTCTTCAAAAAGGACCGCGCCGTAGGTGGGAGGCACTTTTACTACCATGCGCTCCCCGTCGATATGAGATACGATATCGAGCAGGAACCTCACGTTGAAATTCATGCTTATAGTCTCGCCCTCGTATGAAATCTGCAAGGCTTCCTTCGCGTGCCCTATATCCGATTCCGCCTCGATCTCCATCTGTCCAGGGGACAAGTTGATCTTCACCGGCTCGGACCTTCCCATGATCGCCGATACCCTCCGCAAACCACGCAGAAAATGCTCCTTGTCGAGACCGGCAACATTTTCGCTCTGCTGGGGGATCACGTTGTCATAATCAGGGAAGTTTCCCTCAATGATCCTCGATACCACCGTTACCTTTTCCGTGGAAAACTGTATGTGCTTCTCGTCGATGCTCAGCTTGACTTTTTCGTCGTCCCCTATAATCCGCTCTATCTCCGTCACGGACCTCTTGGGGATGGTGATTCCCTTGAAACCCTTGATGTTCTCGATCTCTTTCTGGTAGAGGGCCATCCTGAACCCGTCCGTGCCCACCACGACGACCTTTCCCTCCATGCCCTTCAGGTGCATGCCCGTAAGCACGTAGCGGGTCTCGTCGTTCGATATGGCGAAGCTCACCCGGTCGGTGATGTCCTGGAGGAGTCTACCGTTGATGAAGAACTCTTCATATCCCTCTATCTCCTTTACCTCCGGAAATTCCTCGGGGTCCTGAAGACTCAGCACGATCTCCGTCTGTTTCTGCTTTATGGTGAGGGTATTCTCCTTTATCTGGAGATTCACCTCGCCGCTCTCCATCTCCTTGAGAATATCGAGAAACTTTCTGCCATGGACCACGATCTTACGATCTTCCTCGGTTTTGAAATCGACCCGGCTTATGGCGCTCAATTCAAGGTCTGTCGAATATATGATTGTTCCTTCTCTGCCAAAGGCAATCAGTACATTTGACAATATGGGCATGAGAGACCTTTTTTCCGTTATTCCTACCAACTTTGATATAGGAGCTGAAATAAGGCTTTTATCTATATTTATATTCATAAATACCTCGTCATCATAATAAGTAGTGTTAACTTGTGGAAAAGCTGCCGGCCGCCAGTAATTTCAAAACGATAGGAAAAGCAAAAAGGGCTGAAGGAATGTGGAAGCCGTGGAGTCTCATGTGAGCTTAATCCTCGATTCCAGATTTTCCACAGTGTTTTTCAACTCCTTTTTAATTTTTATTTCCCCCTCTATTTTTCTTATGGAGTGGAGGACAGTTGCGTGATCCTTCCCTCCAAACTTTTCACCAATGCTTACCAGGGATGAATCCGTAAGCTTCCTCGAGAGATAAACCGCGATCTGGCGCGGCACCATGAGAGATCTGATGCGCCTCTCCGATTTCAGCTCCGATACCTTGATGGAAAAATAAGAGGCCACCTGCTCGATGATGAGGTCGATGGTAATCTCCTTTTTCTTTTCCTTTATGAGATGGCCCATCACGTCCTTTGCGAGCTCTATGGTGATGGGTGTCCCCTTGAGAGAAGAAAAGGCGACGATGCGGGTAAGGGAGCCTTCGAGGGAGCGCACGTTGTCATCCACATTCGACGCGATGAAAAAGGAGACGTCGAGGGGAAGGTCTACATTTTCATACTCCGCCTTTTTATTGAGGATTGCCACCTTTGTCTCCAGATCGAGGGACTGGATGTCCGCGATGAGACCCCACTCGAACCGGGACCGGAGCCTCTCCTCGAAATTCTCGATATCCCGGGGAAATTTATCGCTCGTTACCACGATCTGTTTCATCGTGTCATAGAGGGCGTTGAAGGTATGGAAAAATTCCGCCTGGGTCCGCTCTTTTCCCGCAATAAACTGTATGTCGTCTATGAGGAGGATATCCATTCTCCTGAACCTGTTTCTGAAATCTTCCATCTTTTCATATCGGAGCGAATTAATAAGCTCGTTGGTAAAAACCTCCGCCGTAATATAACAGATCCTCTCGGGCCCGATGTTGCTGTGGGTGAGCAGGAAATTTCCGATCGCGTTCAGGAGGTGGGTTTTCCCGAGACCCACTCCCCCATAAATGAAGAGGGGATTGTAAGTCTTACCCGGGTTCGTGGCCACCGCGAGGCAGGCCGCGTTCGCGAACTGGTTGCTCGCACCCACGACAAAGTTCTCGAAAGTATAGCGGGGGTTAAAGATATTATATTTGGGTGGCTTTTTGACCACCACGCCCCGCGCCTCTTCGGGCTTTGTATCCTTCTTCAGGACATATTCTATCTTCGTGTCCGTTTTGGTTACATCTTTGATCAGGCTCACGAGGATGGGCTCGAAATTCTCTACGATCCAGTCACGGAAGAAGGTGTTGGGGACCGAAACATAACATTTATCGTCCCTGTAATCCGAAAATTGTATGGGCTCAATCCACGTTCTATAGCTATCCTCGCTGATTATGCCCGCAATCTTAGGTTTTATCTGGGAGATAATATCATCCATTAGTGTACATCATTTTCAACATATTTTCAACATATGTGGATAACTAAAAGGTTTCCGAATGGCTTAAGTGGAATACTAATATAAACAAGAAAATAATGCAACTCTTTTTTGATTCCCCTTTTTCTTTCCTTTCAATAAAGACAAAGGCTTGCGAGAGAGGCGCAGGGAGAGGGAAAGCCCGCCGGGGGCGGGGCGGAAGGGTCTGACCCGGCAGAGAGTCCGTTCAGGGCAAACGTTTTTTCGCCGCAGATAAAACCGGATAAGGGCGGACAAAAGCAATATTCCGTCCAACCGGCGACAGTGCCGGTTGGACACTCTCCAGCCCGGAGGGCCGAGAGTATTTGCCCGGCACTGTCGGCCGGGCAAATCACAGTCATTCTTTCGATCTGTCTCCATCCGGTTTTATCCGCCTTTATCTGCGGCAAAAAGGATTTTGGCTGTGACCGAGGGGTTACCTCCCCACGGCCATTCGCGCCCTCATTCTCCTTGAAATAAGGGCCCTTTTATGTTACTTTTTAGGAAATCTCTTTATTTGAGGATAGCTTACAAAAATGGAATATAAAGATACACTCAATCTTCCCAAGACGCCTTTTCCCATGAGGGGCAATCTGCCGGTAAAAGAGAAAGAGCTCCTCGCCTTCTGGGAAAGGATCGGCCTCTACGCAAAACTGATCGCCGCCGGGAAGGACCTGCCCACCTTCATTCTTCATGACGGCCCTCCCTATGCGAACGGAAACATCCATCTGGGCACGGCGCTTAACAAGATACTGAAGGACATTATCATAAAATCGAAGTTCATGGCCGGCTTCCGGGCAGACTATGTGCCCGGCTGGGACTGCCACGGGCTCCCCATAGAACACCAGATCGAGAAAGAGACGAAGGCAAAGAAGGAAAACCTCACCAAGCTGCAGGTGAGGGAGCGCTGCAGGGCATATGCGGCCGGATTCATCGATATCCAGAGAGAGGAGTTCAAGAGGCTCGGCGGCATCGGCGACTGGGACCACCCCTACATCACCATGGACTTTGACTACGAGGCCACCATCGTCGGGGAGCTGGAGAAATTTTTCGAGAGGGACGAGGTCTACCGAAAAAAGAAACCGGTCCTCTGGTGCATGAACTGCCTGACCGCCCTGGCCGAGGCGGAGATTGAGTACGACAACAAGACATCCACGTCGGTCTACGTGAAGTTCCCCTACGGGCGGAAAGGAGAAGGGCCCTTCTCCTCCTATCCGGACAAGCCCGTCTACATGCTTATCTGGACCACCACGCCCTGGACCCTGCCCGCGAACCTCGCGATCGCGGTGAACCCGGAGTTCACCTACGCGGCCGTGGAGACCGCCGACTCGATCATAATCGTCCTCAAGGAGCTCGTGGAAGACGTCTTCACCCGGGCCGGCATCAAAGAGTATAAAATCATCGATGAGATACCCGCGGAAAAATTCCGGGGGCTGAAATTCCGCCACCCCTTCATCGACAGGGAGTCGGTCATCGTCTTCGCCGATTACGTGGCGAAAGACACGGGCGCGGGCGCGGTCCACATCGCCCCGGGCCACGGCGAAGAGGATTACGAGACAGGCCTCGAATACGGCCTCGACGTCTATTCCCCGGTCAACGAGCAGGGCCGGTTCCTCGACGAGGTCGAATTTTTCAAAGGCATGAAGGTCTTCGAGGCGAATAAGCACGTGATCGCGAAACTCGAGGAGCTGAACCTCCTCCTCCACCAGGAGGAGATCGAGCACTCCTACCCCCATTGCTGGCGCTGCAAGAAACCGGTCATCTTCCGGGCCACGGAGCAGTGGTTCATCTCCCTCGACAAGCTGGATTTGAGAAAAAAGGCCCTCGAAGAGGTGGAGAGGGTGCGCTGGATCCCCGCCTGGGGCAGGGACCGCATCTATAACATGCTCCAGGTGAGGCCCGACTGGTGCATCTCCCGGCAGAGGACCTGGGGTGTGCCGATCACGGTGTTCTACTGCGAAAAATGCAGGGAGACCTACTGGAGCAAAGAGAGCTTCAAAAACGTGGCCGATGCGGTAAGGCGGGAGAGCGCCGACGTCTGGTTCAGGGAGGAGGCCGCCTATTTCCTGCCCGGGGACGCGAAGTGCGGCCGCTGCGGCCATACGAAATTCGTGAAAGAGGAAGATATCCTCGACGTCTGGTTCGACTCGGGCGTGAGCTTTGCCGCGGTATGCAAGAAGCGGCCGGAGCTCAAGTTCCCCGCGGACCTCTACCTCGAGGGGAGCGACCAGCACAGGGGATGGTTCCACAGCTCCCTTCTCGCCTCGGTAGGCAACGAAGGCAAGGCCCCCTACGAATCGGTCCTGACCCACGGCTTCGTGGTCGACGGCTCGGGCCGGAAGATGTCGAAATCCGTGGGCAACGTCATCTCCCCGTCGGACATCATAGAAAAATACGGCGCCGAGATTTTAAGGCTCTGGGCCACCTATGAGGATTACAGGGACGATATAAAGATTTCGAAAGACATCATCAACCGCCTCGTGGAGACCTACCGGCGGATAAGAAACACCCTGCGCTTCCTCCACGCGAATATCGCGACCGATTTCGATCCTGCAAAAGACGCGGTCCCCTACGAAGAGCTCTCCTCCCTCGACAAATGGCTCCTCTCGCGGCTCCAGAGGCTGATCCTGAGGGTCACGGAGGCCTACGAAACATATGCCTTCCATGTGATTTACCACAGTATCCACAACTTTTGCACAGTCGACCTCTCGTCTCTCTACCTCGATATCACGAAAGACAGGATCTACGTGGAGAAGAAGGATGCCCTCAAGAGGAGGGCTTCCCAGACCGTGATCTTCGAGACCATCGTGTCGCTCCTCAAGCTCATGGCGCCGGTCCTTTCCTCCACGGCCGACGAGATGTGGTCTTATCTCGCGGGCCAGGTAAAAGAAGAGAGCGTGCTTCTCGGAAGGTTCCCCGAGGCGAAGCCCGAGCGGATCGACGAAGCGATCGAGGCACAGTGGGAGGCTGTCTGGAAGCTCCGGGAGCAGGTAAACAAGAAAATAGAAGAGAAGCGGGCCGCGAAAGAGATCGGCCATTCCCTGGACACAAAGGTGATCATCGCCGCACCGGCCGAGGAGTATAAGCTTCTCATGAATATCGAGGACGATCTGAAGAGCGTCTTCATCGTCTCCCAGATAGAGGTAAAGGAAGGGGGCGAGCTCGAAATAACGGTGGCGAGGGCGGAAGGAGCGAAGTGCGAAAGATGCTGGCAGTATGCACGAGGCATGAAAAGCACGGGACCCTTCCCCAACGTATGTGCCAGATGCGAAGATATCTTGTCTTCACTCTAGTCCCGCTCATCTTCGTCCTCGACCGGTGGACGAAATGGCTGGTCATCGACCAGCTGAGCCACATGGAGGGCATCCACCTCACGCCCTTTTTCTCCTTAGTATACTGGAGAAACCTGGGCGGGGCCTTCGGCTTCCTCTCCCAGCATCCCCTGGGGAAGTACGTCTTCACCATCTTCCCCCTCCTCGTGGCGGCCGCACTGGTCTACGGCCTCGTGGCCTACCGGTTCCCCCTGCTCAAGCTCTATTCCCTGGTCCTCATCCTCGCAGGCGCCCTGGGAAACCTCTATGACCGGATCTCCTACGGCTACGTGATCGACTTCCTCCTCTTCTACTATAAAGGCTGGCAATGGCCCGCCTTCAATGTCGCCGACATCTCCATCTCCACCGGCATAGGCCTCTGGCTCTTCGCCGAGTTCCTGATCCTGAGAAAACAGAAGGCCCTCACCAAGAGCGCGTAAGTGCCGACAAGACAAGAGGTCCCCCCATGGCAGACGAGATAGAGGAAGAAGAAAAAAAGCTCCGAAGACTCAGATTCATAGTCGATTTCGCCCTCCAGTACATCAGGAGCCAGGAGATCTCCCACGACGAAGCGATCTCCGTGGTAGAGGGAGTCCGCCGTCACGCCATAAAGCTCTTCCCGGGAAAGGAAGAGACCTTCGACTTGATCTATTTGTCGCGGTTCAAGCGGCTGCTCAATGATAAGTTCAAAAGGGCGTAACCGAGTCGCAAATAACTAACCAACCTTAAGATACCAAGATACCAAACCTCGGGAAACGGTTATTGGGAGGGTGAAGGGGCTGTTTTTTTTGCTCACTCGGACGGCCACTGTATTTTTGGGGATGGCCCATATGCACCGCCATGCTCCGGTTGTGTCCTTCGCCGTATATCGAATACGGCTGCGGCCTGCAATCCTCGCCTGACGGCACATCTGAACCATCCCCAAAAATCCAGCGTCCACAGCAGGCCGGCATCAATTAATTTATGAATAATATGGAGCCGGCGGCACTGACGCGATGACTTAAAATGAAGGGGTCGCTATAGGTGGTATGAATATTATCGGGAGTGGCGGGGTTAGAGCACGAGTCCTTTCCATTTTCGGGACCGTTAGTCACGAATATAACGACTTGACCTATGCGTTCACCTATTCGTAATTTAAGCTCGACCGGAATTGGGAAAGGAACTTTGTCTCATGCCAGCACAATCTCTTCAAAATACAGACCCGAATCTTGCAACACGTTTAATGAAAAGATCAGCGAAATCGATAAATGTTTACGTTTCTTAGGGAGTCTTAAGTTGACAGATATTCGACATCATGAGACAGTATAAAGGCTGCCATAGATATGTCTTGTTGCGACACTCATTAATTTCGGAGGTCTTTATGTTTAAGGATTTCACATTCATTGTGTTTATAATAATTGGAAGCATGATGTATACGGCCCCATCGTTGGCTCAAATGGATTGCTCTCGCCTTGATCCCCGCGCCTCGGTATCAATAGAGCGGGAGGAAAAGATAAAAGCTTCTGTCAACACGCTTTTCAAGGTCGTGAGAGCTGGCGGAGCCGTGGAGGGGAGGGCAAAGAAAGAAATTCAAAATCTGCAGCAAGATGCTCCAGTGACCGAACGAGGCTTGATTAAATTGCGAACATTGTATCTATTTTGCGGCATGATCGCTAATGATAAGAGCATTTCTGCCGAAAGAAAAGTCGAGATGTACAAAGAGATGATGGATATTGAGTCCACAACCGGCGAGCCAAGAGTCAAGAAATCCGCTCAACAGAGGTCCCCAAAAGTCTCGCGGCCCAAAAAACACGTAGCCGAATCAAAAATCAATGGACGAGACACATCTTTAAACGAAGGCAATTTTCAGCCACCGAATACTCAAACCACTATCAGCGTTGTCTCTCAAAATCAAACGGGAGGAATTACGGCTCAGAATATTACCGTAAATAAGCGAACCGAGCCGATTTCATATAAGGGCATTTTGATGCCTGCAAACGACCCCGATCCCGCCCACTCTTGTAATATACCTCCAGACGCGTTAAAAGTATTTTTGGGTAATTCAGTCGCTTGGCATACAGGAATGGGCGTTCACACTGTTCTTCTAATTCATGGTCGTGACCTTCTTAAATTTGAAAAGCGTCCTGATGGACTCTTTGTATCCACGACAATTATAAGAGATGACGGCAGACAAGTAGCTGAAATCAAAGATAATCAATTCTCGATTAATACCAACAACTATTTTGAATTAAAAAATTATGATCGCCATGGATTTGAAGTTTTCGATAAGAAAGGACGAGTGTTCTATGTGAGATATCTCAACGAAAATGCCATCCTTTTTTTGGGTAAATTTCAAGTTCCTGGGCATTCATCAATAATTGTTGAAGAAGATAAAATAATCCTTCCGCATAACAATACATTTTCTAAGACATGCCTCGGTCCGTGGGGGATAGCGGCCTTTAATCTCCAGTAATTATGAGATGATGGGTAACAAGCAGATGGGGACATCCTATATTCCCCCTGTCAACACGAAATTGTAGTAAAGAGAATATCCAACGATATCAACCCTCCAGCCAAAGGTCCCCTTCTTCACGGCACACCCCTCCTGTCGTCTCCGTCTCTTTTAACCAGCGGTTCTTCTCACCGTAAAGCGAATCCGCACCTCAGCGTTATCAGTATCCGGTGTGCATGCAATGCCAGCTATCATCCTTTATCCAATGTCCAATGTCTCTCCGAGCGCGGCGCTCTTTGGAGCTCTCGGTTCGGCGACATGGCCGACTGGCAAGGCAGAGGGGTCAGCCACTGACACGAGATATCGTGGCGCATCCCAGCCATAACTTGTGGAAATAATTGATGCATGGCTCCAGCCATTCCCCACTCCCGGCTAGAGCGAAGCACGTGGCCTCACAATATCGGCAGATCCAAAATCCCGACCTCCCAAGGGGTGAGGGTTGCGACCCCACTTGACATATTTAATGATAGTTACTATAGTACAGTAACGCTAATACAATAACTAAGGAGCCGCCATGAGAAACCCATTTTATTCTACGGAACTGCCGGTTACGGCGCCGTTTTGCGACCGGGAGAAGGAGATGGGGGAGCTTACTTCCCACGCCCTCAACAGGGCCAACGTCGTCCTTTACTCTCCCAGGAGATATGGGAAGACCTCTCTGGTGAAGAGGGTACAGTCAAAGCTTGCGGGAGAGAAGGTGGTCACCACCTATATCGACTTCTTCGGCATAGATTCCGTGGAGGGGGTGGCACAGAGGCTGGCCATGTCCCTCTATTCCATTTATAAGAAGGATATGTCGCTCCTTCAAAAGGCCTCACGCATCCTTTCCTCATGGAAGCCCTCGTTTACCGTAAAGCCTGACCCTGAATCGGGATTTGTCATCACGGCGGAGCCCGCCACCCGGGCCCGGGGGATCGACCTGCTCGATGAAACACTCACCCAGTTCGGCGAATTTACGGCGAAGAATGAGAATGGGTTTCATGTCGCCTTCGATGAATTCCAGGAAATCACCCAGTTGCCGGACTCGCTCAAGATCGAGGGGGTGATGCGCTCTCACATTCAGTCCCATTCCAATGTCTCCTATTTCTTCATCGGAAGCAGGAGAAGACTTCTCGTCGATATCTTCAATACGAGCAAAAGGGCCTTCTATAAGAGCGCCATCAACTACCAGCTTCCACCCTTACCGAAAAAGGCGGCAGTGGAGTTTATCGTGGAGAGATTCCTCGCTGCAGGCAAGAGTTGTCCCGAAGAGATAGCCGGCAGCGTCTTCGATCTGGTCGGCGGCTATCCCTACTATATCCAGAAGATCCCTTATGCCATATATGAAATTGCGGAAGAAGACGTGATACGCCCGGATGATCTGGCCAAAGGGGTGCAGCAGGTCCACGAGGATGAGAAACCGGTATACGAATCATATCTCCAGGCTTTGGCTCCTGCCCAGATCAGGCTGCTTGCGGCCATTGCAAAAGAGCCGGCAGCTAGTCCCTACTCCATGGAATACATGGGGCGGCATAATCTTGGTTCCATCGGGGGCATTCAGGGCGCTCTGGCCAAGCTTACCGCCCTGGACTACATCGAAAAAGACGAGGGAACCTTCCGCGTGGTCGACCCGGTTTTCGCGCTGTGGCTTAAGTTTGCGGGAAGCGTGGAGATCGAGAATTAGGAGAATTAGTGCGTGGACGACGGGTACGTCCTTCGACAGTTCAATTGGAAGCGGGGGTTCAGCCGGCAAGAGCCCGACTAATTTCGAACGATGGATAAGAAGTAAGATTGGTAAATATAATAAAAACGAGGCTGACCAAAGGTAATTCTTCAGCTTCATTTGAAATACTAACTCATAGTTACTGTATTATAGTAACGCCAATACAATAATTGGAACTGCAGGTCGATTTGGTGAATTCCATCGTGCAATTTGCCGATCTCTTTGCCGAATATGTATATCGATAGTTCGTTAACATATAAGCATATACGGTCACTATTGGGGCATAAGAACAATTATTTTGCCGATAATTTAATGGAAAACGGAGGCTCGGAGCGGCGGATCAGTACGCTTTCGAAGTGTCAACGGGTTGAAGGAACAGGCCGCACACCGGAATAGTCGAGGAGCATATTCGTATGGTAGCGGCGGAATGTGGAGAGCGCTTCGAGCTGCTCGCGATGGGACGCGCAATCGGAAGGGTTCGATTCTGCGAAATCCGACCTGAGATCGAAGGCCGTGCACCTGTTGGTCCGGTAATCGATCCATAGCTTGATGCCTTCATTGCTTACGGAGCCTAGTTGATCCGATCTCGGCGTATAGAAGAAGGTGTATTTACGTCTTCGCTCCCGGAGAATTGATTCGCCCTCGAACTGCCCTTCGGAATAGCCGACACCCATTACGTCAAGAAGAGTGGGGAGGAGGTCCGCGTGACTGGTGATCTGTAAACGGCGCTCTCCGGGAAACAGCTTCGGCTGGTAGAATAGCATCGGCACGTTGACGGCAGTGTTGAAAAGGCTGGTCCCGTGGGCCCATGTGCCGTGCTCTCCGAATGCCTCGCCATGATCGGCGGTTACCACGAAGATCGTGGAGTCGAGGAGATTCTGCGATTCCAGGGCGTCGAAGACGCGCTTGATCTGGGCATCTACGAGCCTGAGGGTGATCATGTAGCGCTCCCGCTTTTTAAGCTGCGCCTCTTCTTTGGTCATCTCCGAGGAAACATAGGGGAAATGGGTCGCGTAAGGGCAGTAGACCCCGATGAACGGTTTTTTGGAGTTTTTTACCTTCTCGATGAAAAGGTCCGCCGTTTCCTTCTCGTCTTTGAAATTCATGAACCCCACATAATACTTTCCCGACGGCGAATTCTCTACATCCCATATCTCCTGCAATCCGCTGTTTTTGAGTAATCCGACCGGGTACCACATCCTGAGGTTCGAGGCTGCCACCAGGAAGCTGGAGTGGGTTGGGGAGAGAAGGGAAAAGACCGTGGGCAGCTTGAGGTCGGGACGGAGCACCAGCTTAATGGGCTGGGTCATGGGGAAGAGGCCCGTAAAGAGCGAGAAGACCGCTACCTCGGTGTCCACTGCAGTGGAAAAATGGCGCCCCAATACCAGGGATTTGCCTGCCAGACTCGTCAAAAACGGCATGACCGGTCCTTTCAGGGGGTCGACGGCAAAGGCATACTCCTGATTTACGCCTTCCATCTGCACGAGGACGATGTTCCAGGGTTTTCGTGCAAAAGCCGGAACATGCCCGCCAGGTGCCGGGCGCGTGGTGGTAAAGAGGGGGTCCAGATAGGCGGGGGTACGTTGCTGCTCCGGGGAGGGCAATTTTTCCAAAGCCCGGAAGGAGTTGTGGGGCGTCCAGACGAGGCTCATGAGCAGGTGGGCGAAGGGATTGGCCGTGACCGCGGGATCGAATCTCCCGGCAAGCACTTTTTTTGTCTGGGTCGGCACGAACTTGTTCCGCGTGCCATCTCCCGGCTCTTCCCACGGCCGAAGATAGGAAAAGATGAAGGCGAGGAGGGAGGCGACGAAAATGAAGATCAGCCATTTCCGGAGGAACGCTCTTGGCGTGTCGGGGAGCAGGACCTGGAGTAAAAATGCCGGCATGATCAGCAGGACCAGGAGGGCGTCCACCATAGACCCGTAGGAGAGGAATTCAAAGACCGTGGAGTTCTGGAGCGCGTAATAGACCAGGGAAACGGTGGGCGCCGCCCCCATTTGGGAGAGTATTTCCCAGTGAAGGGCAAAGGTCGTGGAGAGGAGGAGGAGCACAAGCCAGCCCACACTCAGGACGATCCATTTTGCGGTCAGGGGCTGCCGCCGCGACAGGGGGGCAAGGACCCGCTGGACGCCCCAGACCACGAACCCCAGGGCCGCGGCGACGATGGCGTCTTTAAAGAGGGTGCCGAAATACATGATGATGCCGCCCGTGCCGATCCCCAGGACCACGAGGCCCAGATTTTGGGATTTTTGATAGAGGGCATAGAAAAGCCCCACTCTATAAAGGATGGTGTAGAGAAAAATAGCAAAAAACACCGCGGGAGCGAGCCCGCGGGAGAGAAAAATCTTCGATAGATTATTGCGGAGCGAAAAGATTACGTCCATGCCCGGCGCTGCACCCTCCTCACCATTACCACGACTGCCCTATATTACTACATTTATGTCGTCTTTATTGCAATTAATTCCATGGGGAGATCAGTTGTGCGCCGTGCTGAGCCCTAATCGGAGTCGCTGGAGACCTTATGGCGCAGGCGACGGAGACGGTGCTCGAGCAGCGCGCGCTCGGCATTGCTCAATCGCGCTGCCTTTCCCAAAAGATCCTGCACGATCTCCAGGGCCTTCTCGATTTCGCGGGTGTGGTGCTCGTAATGTTTTGCCAGCTCCAGGGCTGGGAAGGGATCGCGGGGATTTTCCGCAAGGAGGTGTTGCCACAATTTGACCGCTTCCTCCCGGCGACGGGCCTTCTTGTGCACGAGGGAAAGGGAGCGCCGCGCACCTGACGCCACTTCGGAATTGCGGGAAAGGACCAGGGCTTCAAAAATTCTTCCCGCCTTTTCAAGGTCTCCCCGTTCGTGAATCAATGCGGCGAGCTTGAGGAGGTCGCCGTGGTGGCCGCGGTCGATATCTTCGCACCCTTCCACCAGGTCGGTCAGATACTTGAGAAGGGTTGCCATGGAGACCACGTCCAGCCTGTTATGAGTGAAGACGTCTTCCAGGGGTCTTGCGTCGTGGCTGCGGAGCCAGTCGAAATAGCGCTGGGGGATCTCGAATCCGGGTACGTCTCCGTTACGCCTCACTCCGAGCAGATCCGCTTCGATGGTGGCGAGACGGGCGTTTTCAAGGCGATGGGAAAACATCCTCCTGCTCGGGTGGAGCAGGTCGATATGGGGCAGGGCGGACAGGGTGTCCTGGCAGCGGCTGAGAATGAAGCGCGTGGAAAGGAGGTTCAGGTCAAAGGTCTTGCCGTTGAAGGTCACGAGGAAATCTTTCGTCGATGCAAGCTCGCCGAGATAGGTGAGCATGGCCTTTTCTTCGGAGAAATCCCGTGCAAAAAGCTGGCACGTCATGAAAGAGCCTTGTTCGAGCCACCCGAGGCCGATGAGGAAGGGGAAGGTGCCTGTACCCCCCGCGAGGCCGGTAGTCTCCGTATCGAGAAAGAGGCCGCCCTCAATGGAGCAGTCTTTCAACGTCTTATGGCCGGAAAGGAAGGCTGCCGCGCCCATACTGGTATGGGCCAGGTCGCAGATGCGGCAATGGCCGTGCCTATCATCACCGGTCAGGGCTGCGCGGGACAGGAAAAAGGTCCCTGCGGAGGTCCCGGCTTCCTCCCCGGCAATAACCGCATCCAGCGATTTTGTACGCCTGACCGCCCCGGCGGTCCCTGTGGGGGCAATGCGCTCCCGCCGGGCCATGACGCTCTCTATTTTTTCCCGGAATCCGTGTGTCTGCTCAGGTTCCGTGCCGGCATTCGAAGGCCCATCTTTTTCGCCAATAAGGCGGCCCAGACGACCTTTGAGGCTCATCTTTTATCCATCAGCGCCAGATCGAGGATCTGGACCGCCGCGCTCTTGGCCGCAGGCCCCACTTCCAACAAAGGGCCCACGCACATGGGGCAGCCTGATTCGCAGGGGCATGAGGTAATGACGGAGCGGACGGCGCGGACAAGCTCGTCGTGCCGATCGAAGAGGTTTTCCGAAAAGCCGATGCCCCCGGGATAGGCGTCGTAGATAAAGACCGTGGGGTCATAGGCGTTTTCCATCACGTTTTCCGGCTCGCCCGGGCTTGCCGTGATGACCCTGCGGTTGCTCCCGCGGCGCACGAACCATTCGCCGCTCTTGTCGCCGATGCACCAGTTGACGTCGCGGATATCGGACATGACGAGCATGGCCGAGATGTGGTGGAGGCAGTAGGCAAGCCCCGCGAGGCCGTCGACGATATCGAGGCGGGTCAGGGGCAACGCGTTCAGCAGGTCCCAGGGAATGGTAAACCAATAGCTCGTGGTATGCATCTGCCTCTCGGGCAGGTCCACGTCTCCATAGCCCACGTTTTCCGAGGTATAGAACTTGATCTTCTTGTAGCCCACTACTTTCGTCGATACCTGGACCTCGCCGTGCTCGATGATGACCGTGCCCTTCATCTTTTTATCGAAGTCCTCGATGACGCGGATACTGGTGTAGTTCATGGCATCCGTATAGTAATCGACGTCCACCTTCCTCACGTATGCCTTCTTGCGCTCCAGGTCCAGGGAGTCCACGTGGTACTGCTGGGATTCCACCATGTAGATGGCCCCGTCGTGGACCGTGGTGTGGGCGCTGTCCCAGTCTACCTCGGCGATCACCCTGTGGTTTCCCGTCTCCGTGGTATCGACGACCACCACGTTGTCGGTGCTGATGGTCCTCAGGCTCACCTCGTCGGCGGGATAATTCTCTGCTGCCCAGTGCCAGCGCTGGTCCACCCGGTGGAGCACGCCCTTTTCCTCGAGGTACGAGAGGAGCTCCACGAGGTCCTCCTTGCCGAAGCGCTCTCCTTCCTCGAAGGGCAGCTCGAAGGCCGCGCTCTTGATGTGGTGGAGCAGGATCAGGAGGTTGTCCGGGTTTACCCGGCACGTCTCCGGGGACCGGGTAAAGAAGTAGTCCGGGTTCTCCACGATGAACTGGTCCATGGGGTTGCTCTTCGCGATGAGGATCGCGAGGCTGTGCCCGGTCCTGCGGCCCGCCCTGCCCGCCTGCTGCCAGGTGCTCGCGATGGAGCCCGGATATCCCACCATGATGCACGCCTCGAGGTCGCCGATATCGATGCCAAGCTCGAGGGCGTTGGTGCTTACCACCCCCATGACGGTGCGCTCCCTGAGGCCCTTTTCGATCTCCCGCCGGAGGTTGGGCAGATATCCCCCGCGATATCCGGTCACATAGTGGTCCTTGCCGGGGATCCTCGCCCTGAATATGTCCTTGAGGTACTTCGTGAGGACCTCCACATTCAGCCTGCTCGTGGTGAAGGCAATGGTCTGGATCTGGTTGCTGATGAGGTCGCTCGCCATCTTTCGCGCAGGGGTAAGGGCCGACTGGCGTATCCCGAGCTCCCTGTTTACCATGGGGGGGTTATAGAGGATAAAGGTCTTGGCCGAGCGCGGGGCGCCGCTCTCGTCGATCAGGACCACCTCTTTCTCCAGGAGGTCTTCCGCGTGCTCCTTCGGATTGGCCACCGTGGCGGTGCAGCAGATAAAGACGGGGTCCTGCCCGTAGAAGCGGCAGACCCTCCTCAGGCGGCGAAATACATTGGTCACATTGCTGCCGAAGATCCCTCGGTAGACGTGAAGCTCGTCGACCACCACATATTTCAGGTTGGAAAAGAGCTTCTGCCATTTCGTATGGTGGGGGAGAATCCCGGCGTGGAGCATATCCGGGTTGGTGACCACCACGTTGCCCTGCTTGCGGATCGCCTGCCTCGCATCGTCGGGAGTGTCGCCGTCATAGGTGAAGGTCTTGATGTTCGCTCTTAGCTGCCCGATGAGGGAATGGACCTCCGTCATCTGGTCGTTGGCCAGGGCCTTGGTGGGGAAAAGGTAGATCGCCCGGGTCTCGGGCTCCTCCATGACCTTCTGCAGGACGGGGATGTTGTAACAGAGGGTCTTTCCGCTCGCGGTAGGTGTCACGAGCACCACGTCCCTGCCCCGGCGGACGAGATCGATCGCGCGCGCCTGGTGGCTGTAAAGCCTCGTGATGCCCCGCTCCACAAGGACCTCGCGAAGCACGGGGTGTATCCAGGAAGGGTATTCGGCGAAACTCCCCTCCGATGAGGGGATATGGGTGATGGACGTCGCATTCTCCCGGAAGCGCCTGTCCTTCTCCGCCCGGGCGAGCCATTCGGACAGGCTCAGGTGCGCCATGGGGCCCCAAAAGATATCTCTATTCTCATGCTACAGTTAAACGTTTCTTGAGTCCTTTGATCAAGCTTTTTTTGTGCCCTCCGTGACACAACCTGCGGGTTGGTCGGCTACATGGTAACCGTCACGACCGGCAGTGCCTGATCCTGACCTGAATGATTGGTTCGATGCGCCACATCATTTATTGATATGATAGAAGGCCTGGATTATACTATGTGCTCGAGCGGCGGTTCGATGCCCGGCAGGGGGCGATCGGGTCTGCCAGTGTGCCGAACCATCCGCAGACCACGCACCGGGGAGAGAGGCGGAACTTTCAGAGCACATATCACGCTCCCGGGTCCGTAACGGTTTCTGTGAGACACGATATAACAAGGTTTTCATCATGTTCCGATCGAGGGGGAAGCAATGCAGGGCTGGCGCTCTTTGTTCATGCCGCGTGGCCCGGGGGTGCTGGCATGGCTGGCGATACTGATCGTTTTTGCGATCAGTATATTATCCCTCGTGGGCGGGATATTCGGCATCACGCTGTTCACGAATATCAAATCTCAATGGATCCCGATCAGAGCCGTGACCGCGATCTGTCTGGCCCTTTCCGCGCTGGAGCTGGTTTTCCTGCAATGGCGTCCATTGAGCCTTCGCGGGTCCTTCGCCAGGCAAGCGCCGGGGATACTGGTAGGCCTGGTGGGTCTACTCACCATCGTGCTTTATGCAATCAGAATGATTACGGGGCAGGAGCCCTCCCTGGGGGATGTCCCTTTCCTGAATCTTTTCCTGAACTCCCACGGCAGGATGGCCCTTTTGACCGCGATCCTCTTCCTGATTACCGGAGGCGCCCTGGTGCTGCTCGCCACCGGCCGTCGGCGTGCGGCCCATATCGCCCATGCTCTCATGATACCGGTGGCCATGTTGAGCTATATGGTCCCGGTCAGCTACCTCCTCGGCGTCCAGTACCTGCACGGATGGTATGATGTCCCCGTAGCGCTCTATACGGGCGTAGCCTTCTGCGCCCTCAGTGTCGCGATTCTGTGCGTCCGTCCCGACACCTGGCTCATGCGCATATTTACCGGCGGTGATGCGGGCGGCGTCATGGCGCGGCGACTTTTGCCCGGTCTCCTGATGATACCTCTTCTCATTGGCTGGCTGAGACTTTATGGGGAAAGAATCGGGGCCTTTCAGGCAGACGCCGGAGCAGTACTGGTGGTGGTCACCTATACATTTTGCCTGCTCTGGCTCATATGGATGACGGCCAGATCCCTCAATAAAACTGACGACAGGCGACGCGAGGTCGATGAGGCCCTTCGCAAGGAGCGCGATTTTGTCTCTGCGGTACTCGACACCGAGGGCGCACTCGTGGTCGTCCTCGATAGACAGGGACATATCACACGCTTCAACCGGGCCTGCGAGGAGACCACGGGCTACCCTGCCGCGGAGGTGCGGGGGAGGGTCTTTTGGGAATTCCTTGTCCCGTCGGAGGAGCTGCCGGGAGTCAGCGAAACGTGGAACGCGCTCAAAGCCGGGGATTTCCCGAATAGTCACGAGAACCACTGGCTGGCAAGAGACGGCTCGCGGCGTTTCATCGCATGGTCGAACACCGCACTCATCGGCGAAGCGGGCGAAGTAGACTACGTCATCGCAACCGGCCTTGACATCACCCACCGGAAGGCGGCTCAAGAGGCTCTTTTGCGGGCCAAAGAAGCATGGGAGCGTACATTCGCGGGCGTACCGGATCTGATCGCAATCCTCGATAATCAACATCGGATCGAGCGTGTAAATGAGGCGATGGCGCGTCGTCTCGGGGTAAAGGCCGAAGAAGTTGTGGGGCTCGACTGTTACGAGGTGGTCCACGGGCTATCGGAGCCGCCCGATTACTGTCCTCATTCCCGGACCGTCAAGGACGGCCTGCAACATACCGAAGAGGTTCATGACGACCACCTCGGAGGCGATTTCATGATCAGCACCACCCCTCTGTACGACGACCAGGGCCAAATGATCGGCGCGGTCCATCTTGCGCACGATATCACCGAACGCAAGCGGGCAGAGGACAGGCTTCGGGAAAGCGAGAAAAGGATGAGCAGGGCGGAGGAGATTGCCAATCTCGGCGGCTGGGAGCTGGATGTGGTACACAACCACCTGTCGTGGTCGGATCAGGTATTCCGCATCTTCGGTTTGCAGCCCCGGGAGTTTGCTGCCAGCTACGATGCCTTCCTCGATGCGGTGCATCCTGACGACCGCGCAGCGGTGGATGACGCATATTCCGGCTCCCTGCGCGAGGGAAGAGACCGCTACGAAATCGAGCACCGGATTATCAGAAAAGCAGATGGCGAAGTCCGTATTGTCCATGAAAAATGCGAGCATATCAGGGATGGGGCCGGCACGATTATCCGCTCGGCTGGAATGGTGCACGACATCACCGAGCGCAAGAAAGCGGAGGAGGCCCTTCAGGAGGCCCATAGCGAGCTGGAGAAGCGCGTTCAGGAGAGGACGGCCGAACTGAGCCGGGCCTATGAAAAGCTTGAAACGGAAATGACCGAGCGGGCAAAAGCCGAGGACCAGCTCCGCCAGTCCCAGAAGATGGAGGCAGTGGGAACCCTCGCAGGGGGCATCGCCCATGACTTCAATAACATCCTCGCGGCCATCCTCGGTTTCACCGAGATGGCATTAGACGATGTTGCAGACCGTCCGGAGGTAGAAAGAAACCTCGAGAATGTCCTGAAATCGGCGATGAGGGCGAGAGATCTCGTGAAGCAGATACTCGCGTTCAGCCGGAAGACCAGTTATGAGAGAACCCCCCTCTCCCTTACTCCTCTCGTGAAGGAAACGGTCCGGCTCCTGAGAGCTTCCATACCTGCCACGATTGAGATCACCCTTGCCAACGCGGCACGGTCGGATACAATCCTCGCCTCCCCGGTGGAGATACAGCAGATACTCATGAACCTCGCCGCCAATGCATCCCTAGCCATGCAGGAAAAGGGAGGAGCGCTGGAGATCGGCCTCACCGATATCGACCTCGCGCCGGACTCGTCCGCAGCAGAGACCGACATGCCGCCGGGAGAGTATCTGCAGCTTACCGTGAAAGATACCGGGACCGGAATGAGCCCCCACGTGATGAAACGGGTCTTTGAGCCCTTCTTTACCACGCGGGAAGTGGGAAAGGGCACCGGGATGGGCCTTGCGGTAGTCTACGGGATCGTGAAGGACCTCCGGGGCGCCATCACCGTAGAAAGCACGCCGGGTAAGGGCGCCACCTTCCGGGTGCTTCTCCCCAAGATACCGGCCGAAGTGAAAAAAGAGCATCTGTCCGCGCCCCGGGCCGCCGGGGGCCGCGAGAGGATCCTCTTTGTGGACGACGAAAAGATGCTCGCCGAATGGGGTCAGGCCATGCTCGAGAGACTCGGTTATACGGTAACCGCCATGACTGACAGCGCGGAGGCCCTAAGGATCTTTTCTTCCGATCCCTTCCGCTTCGATCTCATCATCACAGACCAGGCCATGCCGGGGATGGCCGGGGTTCAACTCGTCAAACTGCTTCTCAGGATCAGAAGCGACCTTCCGATTATCCTCTGCACCGGTCACAGCGAAACGGTCTCGCCCGACATCGCAAGAGAGGCCGGCATCAGGGAATTCCTCATGAAACCCCTCGCCAGGCAGGAGCTGGCCCAGGCGGTCCGGAGGGTGCTGGACAAGAAGGGCGGATATATGTATTCTAAAGTTTCGCCCCTTTCCTCCGATAAAGTATGAGCGGTGCTTCGGTCGTATTGGAATGGAAGGTCCGACATTGAACTTCGCTGAAACGATGAGCGCTCTCCTTCTCCTCCGCATCTTCCATTAATGGGGCTTGCGTCGCCCCCCGCTTAAGGCGCCTACTGTTGGTCAGCCGGCAAAAGCCGACTGAGCCTCCCCCTCTCGCGCGCGGTGCGCGCTATACACAAAAGGGCGCCTGCGATCAAAGACAGCACAAATGGGAAATGATACGGAGGATTAAATGAAGGATGGGATAATCGGAAAGAGACAGGCCACGGGCCACGCGGTTTTCTTTCTTATCATAATCTGTCTATGTGTCATCAGCTTTAAACATATGGAAGATTCGGATGTCCGGGCACGCCAGATCACCCACATCAACTTCGAAAAAGTGAGACTCGCCCACACCGTGGAGGTGAGCCTTCAGGCAATCGTGAGGGAAACGGCCACGGCGGTTCTCACAAAGACCAAACAACCCGTGGCAAGACTCGCGGAAGAGAGAGCGCTCGTGCGTGCCGCCCTGGAGAAGCTGGAGAGAATCGAAACCTCCCGCGAGGGTCTTGAAAAAATAAAGGAGATGAAAATCGCCGTCGGGGCCGCGGGAGAAGAGGCCCTTCGACTCGGTTCCGCCCTGGAGGCGGCTGACTGGGACGGCGCTCTAAGGATCTTCAGTCTCTCCATCGATCCTGTGTTCACGAAAATGATCGCTCGCGCGGAAGGAATCGTCCGATTCGAGGAACAGGGCGTCCAGGCGAAATACGAGGATATCTTGGGCGGTAACAGGACCATGAGGATCGTCCTCATCGTGGTGGGCATTGCCTCGCTGGGAATTCTGGCAGGCGTCGTCAACGGCCGGAGCGTCACCGCCCCCGCACGCGGGTCTGTCGGGACGGCGGGCCCCACGGCAGGCGGTACCCCTGGTCTTCGCATCGTGGCAAGCCGGAATGATGCCGTGGGTGTCGATAAGATACAGTGCGGCGCCGTGCGATCGACCGATAAAAAGAAAGAGGGCGCAGGAAGGGCCGGTCAATCCTCCGAAACAACGAAAGAACCGGGCTGCCCGGCGCAATTAGGGGAGATCCTCGGGGTGATCAATGAGATCGCCGATCAGACGAACCTTCTCGCCCTTAATGCCGCGATCGAGGCGGCGAGGGCAGGTCAGGCGGGCAGGGGATTTGCCGTGGTCGCGGGCGAAGTCAAAAAGCTTGCGGAAGGGACGAGCCGGTCGACCCGGGAGATCGGCGACGTGGTGGATACCATTCGAAAGGGCGTGGGAAACGCCGTCGAGTCCCTGGCGCTCGCCTCCCAAAGCGTGAAGACGGGGGTCGAGCTCTCAGGCGAAGCAGGCGGGGCCCTCCGGGAGATCGCGGGAAGCTCCTCCGCCCTCCAATCCATGGTCGACCGGATTGCCGCGGCCATCGAAGAGATGAACTCCGCCACGGACGAAATTGCCAAGGATATCGGAGAGGTGGCATTGATGACCCATGAAACATCAGGCTCGGCCAAGGGGGTCACCCGATCCGCGGCGCTGCTGAGAACCCTTTCCATGGAATTGGAAAACTCGGTGAGGGATTTGAGGCAGAAGGCGCTGTAGGTCCAGGTCCGACAGTTGATTTGGCTGCCGTTGTGGTGTACGGTAAGCCATGAAGCGGTCCGACCATCCTTTCTTCCGGGGCATCAATAAAAACATCGTTGCCATAAGCCTCGTCAGTTTTTTGAACGACATCTCCTCGGAGATGGTCTATCCCGTGGTGCCTATCTTTCTCGTCACGGTCCTGGCCGCGCCGGTGACCGTGGTGGGACTCATCGAGGGCATCGCGGAATCGACGGCCAATCTCCTGCGACTCTTCTCCGGTTACTTTTCCGATAAATCCGGCCGGAGAAAACCCTTCATGACAGGGGGATACGGCGTCTCGGCCCTTTCAAAACTTATTATCGCCGCCGCCCCGGGATGGGGGACGGTCCTGGGGGGAAGGTTCCTCGACCGCTTCGGCAAAGGCGTGAGGACCTCTGCCCGGGACGCGCTTCTTGCGGGCGCGTCTGCTCCCCGGTACAGGGGGAGGGTCTTCGGCTTCCACCGGGCCCTCGACACCCTGGGCGCGGTCATAGGGCCGTTCCTTGCCTTTCTCCTCCTCAGGGCCTTCGAGGGCCGTCTCCGCCTCATATTTTATCTCGCCTTCATGCCCGCGGCCGCAGGCGTTCTCCTCCTCATTCTTTTCGTGAGGGATGAGGTACGAAACAATGGAGGCGGGATACGTCCGCTCCTCAAGGTCAAAAACCTCCGTCTCAGCCGGAATTTCAAAGTCTTTCTCTTCGCGAGCACCCTTTTTGCCCTCGGCAACAGCTCCGACGCCTTTATTATCCTGCGCGCCCACAATCTCGGGCTTACCATCGGCACCACCATTCTTGCCTATGCGCTGTTCAACGCGGTCTATGCGGTCTGTTCCCTGCCCGCAGGCATCGTCTCCGACCGGGTGGGGCAGAAAAAGGTCCTCCTCTGGGGGTTCGCCCTCTTCGCGGTGGTCTATTTTCTTTTCGGTGTTGTGCGCAGCCCTGCCCTGCTCTGGGTCCTCTTTCCCCTCTATGGCGTCTATATGGCCCTTACGGAGGGCGTGGGAAAGGCCTATATCTCCCTTCATGCCAAAACAGACCAGACGGCCACGACCTACGGCCTCTACCAGACCGCGACCGGCCTCGCCATGTTGCCCGCGTCGCTCGCCGCAGGCTTCCTCTGGAAATATATGGGTCCCGGGGCGCCCTTCTTTTTCGGTGCGGCCATGGCCCTCGCCGCGCTCGTGGTCTTCGGTTTTGCCCGGGAGGAGCCGGGGAAAGGCCTTTCAGTGGAATGACCCTGCCCCGGCCGCGGCCTTGTTGGCGATGAGCCACCTCTTATCGTAACAGCCGAGCACGGCCCCGCCCTCGATTCCCGCTGCCTTGAGCCGGGAGAGACGTTTTTCTTTCACCACCACGAAGACGGGGCAATCCGATCCGAAAAGACGGGTAAAGCCTTCCTCGTCGAGAAACCGCCCCTTTGCGTCCCCGTAGGCAGCGCCCATTTCCAGCTCGCCCCGGTAATTGGCGATCAAGGTACCCTTCTTCAGGTAGAAAGGGAGGGTCTCGTCAAAGGAGCCATAGTTGACGACCACGGCGTGTGGGCTTCCCGCCTCCCCGATGTGCCGGGCAAGGGTCTTCGTGGTATTGAAGCCGTCGATCACGTGGGAATAAAGCATAATACCCGTGAAGATCACGAGGCTCATGACCCCGAGGACGGGGAAGAGCGATCGATAGGTGCGCAGTTTCCGAATTGAGATGACCCCGAGGGCTCCAAAAGAAGTGATTGAAACGACAAGGGCCAGAGGCCAAAGCGCCTTCGAAAGGGCTGCCCCGTCAGGCAGGGTAGCCGGAAAGAGGCCGGTCAGCCCGCTCATGTACGCGACCCCCGCGAGGGCGAGGCACGAAAAGAGGGCCCCGTAGATCACAAGCTCGCGATTGGGCGGGATCCGCTCTTCCCATTTGCGTGCGAAAAGGCACGCCGTCACGACCGCGAGGGCGGGAAAGGCGGGGAGGATATAAGGAGGGAGCTTCGAACCCGAGAGGCTGAAGAAGAGGAAGACGACCGCGGACCAGAGGAGAAAGAGCCTGGCCTCCCTGTCCCGCCACAAAAGGACGGCAGCCCGGGGGATGAAGACGGACCAGGGAAAGAGGCCGCCCAGGAGGACGGGCAGAAAATAGTAGAGGGGGCCGGACCGCTTGTGCTTCGTGGTAAGGAACCTGAGGAGGTGCTGGTCCACGAAGAAGAAGTGGAAGAACTCCTTTTCCCGAAGGCAGATGAGCACGAACTAGGGCGCGGCGATGAGGAAGAAGAGAAGAAGGCCTCTCCATCGGGCCATATCCCTGACAAAGGAGAGCCTTTTTTCCGACCAGAGGAATACGAGCACTGTCGCGCCCATAAGGATGAGGGCCACCGGCCCCTTGGCGAGCACGGCGAGGGCGAGGGCGGCGTAGAAGAGAAGGAGGAAGCAGGGCGTTCCCTCGAAATAATAGCGGTGAAAGAAGAGGAGGGCGGCGAAGAGGAGGAAGGTAAAAAGCATATCTATGGTGACCACATGGGCCATGGCGAAGAAGCCGAAAGAGGTGAGGAGGATGAGGGAGGAGAGGAGGCCCACCCTCCCGCCGAAACCACGGGATACGAAGAAATAGGTCATGAGCACCGTGAGGAGGGCGGCCAATGCATTGGGAAGCCTGAAGGACCACGGGCTCACGCCGAATATTTTATATGAGGCGGCATCGGCCCAGTAAAGGAGAGGGGGCTTTTCGAAATAGCGGACATAATTGAGGTGGGGAACCAGATAGTCGCCCTCTTCGACCATCTCCCGGGGGATCTCCGCGTAACGCCCCTCGTCGGGCTCCTTGAGGGAATAGCTTCCAAGGTTGAAGAAAAGAAAAAGCCAGGAACAGGCGAGGATGACGAGGAGGGCCGAGGCCCTTCTTCTGCGCGGATCTTCCGGTATCATTGGTGACTCCTTTTAAAAGGGGATTCTACGTCTTCCCCAGTGTAACAGGGGCCGGTTAATCCCGTGATGACCGGAAAATTATCTTTTTGTAATGTTGAGGAGATTCAGGCGTCTGAAGGCAGGCTCTTCGGGAGGGTTACGACGAAGCGCGCGCCGTGGGGAGCGCGCCGCCCCGCAACGAGGGTCCCCCCGTGGACGCGGGTGAATACAAGGGCCAGGCTCAGGCCGAGCCCGTTTCCCGGGGTGGAGCGGCTTTTCTCCCCACGGAAGAAGCGGTCGAAAATGTAGGGCAGGTCCTCATCCGGCACTCCCGCGCCCGTATCGTCGACCACCACGCGCGCATCCCCTCCCTTGTCGGTCACCTCTATGGTCACCTCTCCTCCCTGGGGGGTATACTTGAGGGCATTGTCGAGAAGGTTGGCGAAGACGCGCTGGAGCTTCCGGCGGTCGGCCAGGATGGTGACGGGCGCTTCCACGCCCAACGTGCGCAGCCCTATCCCCTTTTCCTCTGCCGAGGGCTGAAAAAGTTCTGCCAGGTCCCTTACCAGGGCCGTGAGATCGATCTGTCCCCGATCGAGCTT
This sequence comes from Syntrophorhabdaceae bacterium, assembly GCA_036504895.1. NCBI lineage: Bacteria > Pseudomonadati > Thermodesulfobacteriota > Syntrophorhabdia > Syntrophorhabdales > Syntrophorhabdaceae > Syntrophorhabdaceae bacterium. The sequence goes on along the minus strand of DASXUJ010000008.1, from coordinate 26,022 downwards.
CACGAGCCCGGCCTCTGCCTCCGAGATATCGAGGGTGGTGTTGATGAGGTCGAGGAGGCGGTCGCACTCTTGGATAATGAGGCCCGCCAGGTGCAGCTCTTCTTCGTCCGCGCCCCGGTTGGAAAGGGCCATTTCAGCCATGCCCCTCATCCGCGTAATAGGGCTTCTGAGGTCGTGGGCGATGTTTTCCGTAATCTCCCTCATCTGCCCGATAAGGGCCTGGGTGCGGGCCACCATGGTGTTGAAGGAGTCGGCGAGGCGGTCTATCTCGTCGTTGCGGCCCGTCTTGGGGACCCTTCGGTCGAAGTCCCCTTTCGATATGTCCGCGGCGGCACGGGTCACCTCCTCGACGCCTGCCAGGGCCCGCCTGGCCATGAGCCAGCCTATGGCGCCCGAAAAGAGGATCACCAAAATAAGGGGAATGCCGAAATAATGCCTGAAGTCCTCTCTCAGCTCCGAGAGGGCATGATTGCTGATGCCGTGGCTTCCGTAGAGGACGGAGATATAAAAGACAAGAACCGTGGCCATGAGGCACAGGGTGAAAGCCCCCGCATACCAGAGGGTGAGGCGAAAGACCACGGAGCGGCGCTGCTCGCTAAGCTTCCTTAAGAACGTAGCCGGCGCCCCGGATCGTATGAATGAGTTTTTTCTCATGATCTTTATCTACCTTGTCCCTGAGCCTGCTCACGCGGGCTTCCACGATATTGGTCTGGGGGTCGAAATTGAGGTCCCACACGTGCTCCATGATCATGGTCTTCGAGACCACCCTGCCCGCATTACGCATGAGATATTCGAGAAGGCCGAATTCCCTCGGCTGAAGCTCGATCACCCTTCCCGAGCGGCTCACCTCCCTGGACAAAAGGTCCATCGTAAGGCCCCCCACCTCGAGGCGGGTGGGGCTCGCCGCGCCGCTCGCCCTGCGGATAAGGGCATGGACGCGGGCGAGAAGCTCTGAAAAGGCGAAGGGCTTGGTGAGGTAGTCGTCGCTTCCCGTGTGGAGCCCCTTCACCCGGTCGTCGACCGATCGCTTTGCGCTCAGGATCAGGATGGGGATACGGGGGAAACCCTCCCTCAGCCGCGCGATCAGGGTAAGGCCGTCGAGCTTGGGGAGCATGAGGTCCACGATGACCGCGTCATAGGGCTCGGTGAGGGCGAGGTGGAGCCCGTCTTCCCCGTCCGCGGCGCTGTCGACCGCAAAACCTGCTTCTCTCATGCCCTTTGCCACAAAGGCGGAGATGACCGGGTCGTCTTCTACAATAAGGAGTCTCATCACCTGTTCCTTTCGATGGACAATGCCTCGCTTATTGTAGCACAACAACCGTGTGCCTTCATCATCCCTGCCCGCCTTTGAGGATCACGAGGGCGCGCCCCGTGTCCCTCGACTGCCTGAAAACCACGGCCATCCCGGCGGCGAGAAGCTCTCTCTCCATTTCTCCCCGCCTGTCCCGTATCACCACGTAAAGGGTCTTCTCCTTCCCGAGGGCCTCCTTCAGCCGGGGCAAGGTATCGATCTCCTTCACAAAGCGTCCCGTATAGAAGGGGACCGCGCCCCGGAGGGTCTCATCCGGCTGATAGGCGTAGAGATCGGAGGAGGAAGGCACGGATGCCCTGATCGCTTCCGTGAAGGGAACGAAGGTCTTGAAGTTGTCGAGAACGGGCATGGCCGCGATGAGGCCGAGAAGGAGGAGGGAGAGGATCGAGGCCGCGGAAAAGGCCCAGAACCGGGCGATCCTGGCGCGCAGACTCCAAAAGGAGGCCACGGAGAGGCCCATGGAGGCGAGGGAAAAGAAGATCGTAAAGGCAAGCTCCTTTGCGGGAAGGGCAATTCCATATTTTTTCGCGGCCATGAGAAGACCGGGAATCGCGGCCATGGCGGCGATACACGGGAGGAGGCCGAAGAGGCAGACGAAGACCTTGTCCACCTTCCCGAAAAAAGACTTCTTGAGGGTAGACTCGATATAGGCGGCCACGAGGAGGGAGACAGGGGCAAAGAGGGGCATAAGGTAGAGGGCGCGCTTGGTCGATGCAACGGAGAGGACCACGAAGCCGGCGGCGAACCAGCACGCCATGAAAAGGGCCCCTTTCCCGGCCCTATCCGTGGTCCTGTCGGAGCGGCGGAAGAAACGGAGAATAACGGGCACCATGAGGAGGCTCCAGGGAAGAAAGGCAGCGGGGAATTGGAGGAAATAATAGTAAAAAGGCTGGTGGTGGCCGCTCGACCCTCCGGAGAACCTCTCCAGGTGGTTGTGGACCAGAAAGACCCCGAGGTATTCGCTGCCCCCCTGGCTCCATAGCGAGAGAAACCAGGGCGCGGTCATGGCGAGAAAGATCAGGACCGCGAGCCACAGGTGCATTCTCAGGACCTCCCGAATGTTTCTGTCAAAGGCAAGAAAGCAGACCACGGCAGCGCCGGGCAGCACGATCCCGATAAAACCCTTGGTGAAAAAGGCAAGGGTGCAGGCCACGTAGGAGAGCCCGTAGAAGAGGAGCCTGCGCATCCTCCCCTCGGAAAAATAGGCGACCATAAAAAAGAGGAGGGCGAGGATCACGAAAAATGCGAGGGCGCTGTCCACGATCACCCAGTGGGCCACCCGAAAGTATTCCCCGCATGTGGCCATGACCACGCCGGAGATGAACCCTGCCCTCGGCCCCATGAGGAAGGCGGCGAGAAGGAAGAGCGCCACCACCCCCGCGAAGGCGAAGAGCGCCGAAGGGATCCTCGCGACCCAGTCGTGCACCCCGAAAACCTTGAAGGCAGCGGCCACAGATGCATAGTAGAGAGGGGGATGTTCGAGAAAGGGGCGCTCATTGAGGAAAGGCACCGACCAATTTCCGGTCAATGCCATCTCTCTCCCGACCTCCGCCACCCTGGGCTCGTCAGCCGTCCATAGCCCATGGTTCGCAAGGCCGAAGGAGAAGAGAGGGATCACTATGATGAGAAGAAGGGCGAAATAAAGAATGGACTGGTTTTGCGGGCGCTGCATGGTGCCTCCTGATTATGATGTCCTGCTGCCCCCATTGTACACCAAAAGGCATGGCCGGCGCCTTACCGCAATATTACCGATTGGTAATGTTGCATTCTTCGGCCGGTATCACAAGGCTTTTCCCTTCTGGATTTATGCCTCCGAAATCTTGTATAAAGAATAATAAGGTACCGCCGGGAAGGGGAAAATCAAGGGCGGGAAAGGAGAGTAATGGAGAAAGAGGGGTTGATTGCCGGGTTATTCCAACCGGAGGACGGCGAAGGGACGGCAAGACTTTTTAAGGAAGTGTATGGAGACGCCTATCCGGAAGCGGCGGTCCACCGCCCGGACGAGCTGATCCGCAGGTCCCAGGCGGGCGATGAGATTCCCATTGTGGTGAGGCTGCCCGACAACCGGATTGTCGGATACAGCTCCCTCTTTCGGCCTGCCCCCTACAAAGGGGTCTATGAGATGGGGCACAGCGCCGTCTCCTCTGAATTCAGGAAGGCAGGCCTAATGGATATGATTTTCCAATATCTGAAAAAAGTGATGCCGGAGATGGAGGATATGGAGGTATTTTGCGGGAGGGCTCCCTGCAACGATACCGCGATGCAAAAGGCGGCCGCGGCGGCCCTGCCCATGGTGGAGACGGGATTGGAGATCGATTCCCTTGCCTCCCTTATATCGCCGGGTGAAAAGGGCGCATCGGACAGGACTTCGGCCCTTCTCATGTTCATGACCCTTACGCCCAGGCCCCACACCGTCTATATTCCCCCTCTCTATGCGGGACGACTCAAATATGTCTACGAGGGCCTCGACGATAAGCGGTCGTTCGCCGAATCGGAGGAGGACCTCCCTCAAAAGGAGCCGACGAGGATTGAAACCCGGACATGCGCCGCCGGGCGGGTGGCGACCATGACCGTCCATGAGGCAGGGGGGGATTTTCATAGGACCTTTCAGTCGGAGGAGAAGACGGTCAATACCGAGGGCGCAGAGGCAATCCACGTGCGTCTCAAGCTCTCATGGCCCTGGATCGGCAAGGTGGCCCGTATGCTCAAGGACGAGGGCTACTTCTTCGGCGGCATACTCCCCCAATGGTTCGGGGAAGACGGATTTTTCATGCAGAAGAAGAGCCGCCGACCCGACTGGGAGGGGATTCACCTCTCCTCCGCGAGGGGAGAACAGATACTGGGCCTCGTGAGGGCCGATTGGCCGGGGTAAAGAAGAGAAGTGATCATAGGGCCGGTCCTCGGGAGGACGACAACGCGAAGTTTTGAAGGAGGGATCATGAAAAAGGTGGTGTGTATGCAGCTTGGCATTTTTCTGCTGATTTTTGCGCTTTCTTTCCCTATCAACCCAAGCCTTGCGACCTCCGTGCCCCCGGAGGGCTTGCCCGATACTTACAAGGCACTGGCAGATATCCGTGCAAAAGACGTCTACCCCGGTGAATCGATAAAGCACGCCCTTGTGGGTGCCGTATTTCCGAAAGGTGTAGAGGCCATGGCCCTCAAATTTTCCAATGTAACCGCCGCCTTTTACGGGACGAGCCTCTTTCAGGCAGGGAAACAGTGGGGGTGGAAAAACATCGACCCCCTCTCAAAGGCCATTTTCCGGCAGATCGGCCAGGCAAAGACCGCGGAAGCCCTCGAGATGGGGATTGACCTCCCCAAAGATTCCCGCGCCCCGGGCCTGGTCTTCATCACCGCGGTCTTCACGAGCAGCCCGGAGTATAACTTCGAGTTCATAAAGTATACCCCTGAGGAGACGGTGGTCAGGATCTTCGGGGCCGACCGCTACTACCGGGCGGCAAAGGCCTTGGCTATAGAAAGCTATCTTACCTGGCCCGTCCTCTCCCCCTTCTTTGAAGGGATCGCCGAGAAGATGGGAATCAAGTGCATAATATCGATGAAGGTGAACCGGCTCGAAAAAGACGGGACCTGCGATTTTATGGCTAAATTTACCATGGAGAGCGGTAGGGGGAAATAGTGCGTGTGATGCGTGTAAAGCGTTTATGCGTCGAAGCGGAAAAAACAGCTCGTCCGGTGCCGCCCTCGCTTCCGGTGCGAGCTACATCACGCGGACGAGTAATGGGGAAACGGTTCGGTCTCGAATTACGCTTTTTCTTCTCGGGATGAGTGGACTTCTCCCGCTGATTGCATAAGATCCTTGTCGTCCTCGCCCAAAGACACTGCCTATGGTGCCCTGCGTTGGCTATTTCCTGTTGGGATCGAAGAAATAATGGTAGATAATCACGCTCAATGGGGTGGCGATGCCCGAGAAGCCACCCCTTCTCGCTCGCGGTGCGAGCTAGGCTGACGCGGGAGGACTTGTTCCTTTCCCTTTTTCCCGCTTTAACGCATAAACGCATCACACGCTTTACACGCATCACACACGTGTTCGCTCCGAAAAATCTATTTCCTGTTGGGATTGAAGAAGTAGTGGTAGACGAGGACGCTTAGGGGCGTAGCGATGCCGGAGAAGGTCCAGGCGATGGCTCGTTGAAGGTGCGGTGTTTGCAATTTAGGGGACTCACGTCGCCCCCTCCACGGGCCAATCCCGTGGAGCCTCCCCTTCTCGCTCGCTGTGCGAGCTAGGCTGACGCGGGAGGACTTGTTTCTTTTCCATTTTTCCCGCTTTAACGCATAAACGCTTTACACGCATCACACACGTGTCGCTCCGGAAAATCTATTTCCTATTCGGATTGAAGAAGTAGTGGTAGACGAGGACGCTTAGGGGCGTGGCGATGCCGGAGAAGGTCCAGGCGATGGCCGCGTTGAAGGTGCGGTGCTTTCTCTTCGCGATCTGGGCGGTGATCACGACGGAGCGGGCCAGGTCTCTTTCATAGTTGTCGTCCTTGCTTGCGAGGCCGTAGCGGATTTTAATGCTGTCTATGAGGTCGTCCGGGGTGAAATGGGCCACGTTACCGAAGAAGAGGAGGTTGGCGTCGGGAGGGAGGTCCAGGTCGTCGCCGTAATCTTTGAGCTGGGCAACGAGGGAGCTCAAGCCGAGAAAGATGGAGATGCAGCAGACCGCGATGGTGAAGAGGAAGTAGTAGAAGAGGAACCAGTGGTCCTTGAAATCGACCGCCATCTTGATGAGCAGAATGACGATGACGCCGTTAAAGGAGATGAGGGCCGCGTTTTTCGTCTCCCCGTGCTTGAGCATCTCCAAAGAGTGCTTGTAAATCTCCTTGAGCATCCCCTCAACCGTCTTCATCCCTCGTCTCGCCCCTTCATACGGTGAAAGTATATGAAAAGACGAAGAAAAGTGTCAAGCGGATTCAGCGCCCCCCGCACCGATACATTATTTTTATATTATGGAGCTGGGAAAAGATATAGGCGGGAGGTGTAATAAAGTCACGGGTGGTATGGTTGTCCCCGGGCAACGCGGGTCAGGGGCAGATAAAGAGGGCTTCCTGAAAGGGCAGATCAGCCGTTTTCGGCGAATAGCAAAGCCGGGCCGCTAGTCATTGAAATCAGGCAACTATAGGCAGTGCATAGTTGCCTTGACATCTCGACGCGTATATATGTATATTGCCCAGATGTCTGTATCACTATGCCCCGGCCCTATGGCAGCGCCACGGGAAGCCCAAACGGCAAATCCCCCCGACAAAATTGAATTTCGCCCCAATTTCGGACAGGTTTCCTTACTCGGGGAGGGCGAAAGATGTGTAGGGCCAGGTGGCGCGCCCGGGCGGATTAAGCATCATGAGTTTTCCTGCATAAGACAGATCATCTTCCGAATGGGGCTTCTCGTTTTGGGGCTGGCGACCGGCGCCTGTCTCTTCGCATGCACCCGGACGGAGGACAAGCCCGCCGGCCCGCCTGAAAAGATTACCATCGCCTATTCGGCCACGACCGACGCGGCCCTTGCCGAAGTTGCCCAATCACGGGGTTTTTACCGGGAAGAGGGATTGGAGGCGATTGCACGGGTGCATCCTTATGGCAAGCTTGCCCTCGAGGATCTGCTCGCGGGAAAGGCGGATTTTGCCACCGTCGCCGAAACGCCGATCGTGTTTGCAATCATGAAGGGAGAGAAGATCTCCATAATCGCGACCATCCAGACGTCAGAAGTGATGAATGCCGTCCTGGCCAGGAAAGACAAAGGTGTTCGCTCTCCCGGAGATCTTAAGGGGAAGAAAATAGCCGCGACCCTGGGCACCACCTCGGACTTTTTTCTTGACGCCCTGTTGGGCGTCCATGGAATTTCCAGAAAAGAGGTAACGATCGTCGACCTGAAGGCGGAGGCAATGCCCGCCGCCCTGGCTCAGGGCAAGGTCGACGCTGTCTCCACCTTTGCCCCCTATGTGGCGCTTACGCAAAAGAAGCTGGGAAAGAACGTGACCACCTTCCGCGACAAGGACATCTACAGGTCGACCTTCAATGTTATTACCACACAGGAATTTATCCGTAAGAACCCCGAAAAAGTCAAGAAAATGCTCCGCGCCCTTGTCAAAGCCGAGAGGTTTGTCCGGGCAAATCCGGCGGAAGCTCAAAAAATAGTTGCGGATTTCTGCGGGGTAGAGCTATCCGTAGTCCGCGATATCTGGGCCGACACCAGGTTTGCCGTAATGCTCGATCAGCCGCTCTTGCTCGCCATGGAAGATGAATCGAGATGGGCGATCGACAACCGGCTTACCAGGGCAAGGATGGTTCCTAATTATCTCCAATTCATTCACATTGACGGTCTCAAGTCAATAAAGCCTGAAGTGGTGAGGATTTTGAGGTAAGGGCGAGGCGACCTATGCGGATTAAAAAACGGCTGCAAATCAATATTGCCGTATCCATATCGATGGCGCTGATCGTGTGCCTGGTCCTTCTCCTGTCGCTGTACCGTCTCGACAAGGCAAATAATGTGGGGATAATCGCCGGCGAAATAAACGTGGGCCTTCTTGAAAGGCTCACGCTCAGAAGCGATTATGTTCGGAACAATTCCACGAGGGCGAAAGAACAGTGGATTGCCAGTCATGAGAAGCTCGGCGGCCTCCTGAAGTCGGCCTCTGAAACTTTTCGGGCCTCCGAAGACAGGGCACACATCGACGCATCAATTGAAGTTCATAATTCGATCGGAAAAATATTTTCCGCCATCGTGGCAAACAAGGAAAAGAGAGAGGCCTCAGGCCCGACCGCCCTTTCCCGTGAGGTCGAGGGCAGGCTGCTCAGCCAGTTGAACATGCGGGTGTATGAAGCGGTCCTCTACGGGCGCAACCTGCTGGACTCGAGCCGGAAGGCCCGTGCCTCCGCCCTCAGGCTGGCCGGCGCGGCCGTCATATCCGTGCTCTTCATAATAATCGGCACCATACTCTTTAATTCATGGACCATAGGCCGGACAATCGCCGATCGCGTCCGGAGACTTTATGAGGGGGTCGCGATAATCGGGCGGGGCAGCCTTGATCATCGGATCGACATCAAAGGCAATGACGAGTTCGCGGAGCTCTCGGAGGCATTTAACGGGATGACCGCGAAACTGCGCGTCTCGTACCATGAGCTTGAGAACGAGGTAGGCGAGCGCAGGCGGGCGGGAGAGGCCCTGCTGAAAAGCGAGCAGCGCTGGGCCACCACCCTGGCGAGCATCGGCGATGCGGTGATCGCTACCGATGTGGCCGGAAGGATCACATTTATGAACGCCGTTGCGGAATCCCTGACGGGCTGGATGCTTCGTGACGCTATGGAGAAGCACATAGGCGAGGTATTCCGGATCGTCAACGAGCATACCCGCGGGGAGGTTGAAAGCCCGGTTGTCAAGGTGCTCAGGGAAGGGATGATTGTCGGACTCGCCAACCATACCATCCTGATATGCAAGGACGGAACAGAAGTCCCCATCGACGACAGCGGCGCCCCCATACGTGACGGCGATGGCGGGACCACGGGTGTGGTGCTCGTCTTCCGCGACATCGCCGAACGCAAGAAAGCCGAAGAACAAATCGGGAGACAGAACTATTTGCAGCAATTATTGTTGGACCATTTCCCCGGCGTCGTGCTTCTTCTCAGGACGACCACGCGGGAAGTCGTCGCCTCGAACCGGGCCGGCATTAATATGGGAGCCGTCGCAGGCTCAAAATGTTTTGAAACATGGGGGCAGAAGGGCGACCCGTGCCCATGGTGTCTGGCTCAGGATTTATGGGCTACCGGGAAAGAGCAACAGGTGGTTCTCGACGCGGGCGAGAAAGTGATGGAAGCCCATTGGGTGCCTGTCGCGGACGATCTCTACATCCACTATGCCTTTGATATCACCGAGCGCAAGCGTGCCGAAGAAAAGCTCGCGGAGAAAGAGAGAATGATTCAGCAGGCGCTGAGCATCAGCAGATCCTTTACCTTCGACTGGGATCCGGCCACAGATCAGGTACACCGTTCCGACAGCTGCAAGAAGATTTTTGGCGTTGACGGCGACGAAATGTGCGACGCCACGTCCGAGCGTTTTTCTGAACGCCTTCACCCGGACGACCGGGCACGCCTTCAGGGGCTGCTCCGCAGCCTGACGCCCGGCCGGGACACGTACACCACGGATTTTCGGCTCCTCCTCACCGACGGGAACGTCGTAATGTTGGGAGAAACCGGCCAGGCCTTTTTCGATGCCGCAGGAAAGACGGAGCGAGTCGTCGGTGTTGCCCACGACGTTACCGCACGTAAGCATGCCGAAGAGGCCCTCCAAAGGGCCCATGATTCCCTCGAAACGAGGGTCCGGGAACGAACCGCTGAGCTGCGTCAGGCCTACGATGCCCTTCGGCGCGAGGCCGGCGAGCGTGAACGCCTCGAAGAACGGCTCCGGCAGACACAGAAGATGGAGGCCATCGGCACCCTCGCGGGAGGAATCGCCCATGACTTCAATAACATCCTTGCAGCGATCCTCGGGTTCACAGAGATGGCGGTGGATGACACCTTAGACCGTCCGGAGGTAGGAAGAAGCCTGCAGAACGTCCTCAAATCGGCAATGAGGGCAAGAGACCTGGTGAAGCAGATCCTCGCCTTCAGTAGAAAAAGCAATCACGAGAGAACGCCCCTGTCCCTCACGCCTCTCATCAAAGAAACCGTTCAACTCCTCAGGGCTTCCATACCCGCCACCATCGAGATCAAACTTACTCACGCCGCATCCTCGGATACGATCCTCGCTTCCGCGGTCGAGGTGCAGCAGATTCTCATGAACCTCGCCACCAACGCCTCCCTTTCCATGCAGGAGAAGGGAGGGATATTGGAGATAAGCCTCACCGATATCGAATTCGCGCCGGACTCGTCCGTATTTGCCCCGGACCTGAGACCGGGAGAATACCTGCAGCTCGCAGTGAAGGATACAGGGGCCGGCATGAGCCCCGACGTGATGAAGCGGGTCTTCGAGCCTTTCTTTACCACCCGGGAAGTGGGACAAGGCACCGGCATGGGCCTTGCGGTCGTCTACGGGATCGTGAAGGACCTCCAGGGCACCATCGCCGTAGAGAGTGAGCCCGGGGCAGGTTCTACCTTCCGGGTTCTTCTTCCCAAGATAAAGAGCGAAGCAAGTAAAGAGATACCCTGCGCGGTCGGGTCGTATGAAGGCAGGGAGCGCATCCTCTTTGTCGATGATGAAGAGATGCTCGTCCTGTGGGCCGAGGGGGTCCTTTCAAAACTCGGCTATACGGTAACGACCATGACCGACAGCGCCGAGGCCCTTGAAGCCTTTTCTTCCGATCCCACGCGCTTCGACCTTATCATCACCGACCATACCATGTCCGGAATGACCGGGGTTCAGCTCTCGAAAGAGCTTCTCAGGATACGACCCGGCGTTCCCATCATCCTCTGCACCGGTCACAGCGAGACGGCTTCACCGGAGATCGCAAGGGAGGCGGGGATCAGAGAATACCTCATGAAACCCCTTACAAAACAGGAACTGGCTGAGGCGGTGCGGAAAGTACTTGATGGGAAGGTTGAGGAATGAAAGATTCGTCTGAAAGCTTACCCGGCGCGCAGGATCGTCCATGAACGGTCAGAGCGCCGGCAGTGGTCCTGGTTCCGGGATCGGGTATGAACCGGCACAGGGGCCAGCGCCGCGAAGACTAGCGCGCCTCGCCTTGCTGCCGATTCCGCTTTTGGCCGCGGCCATCATCGCGGGAAGGGCGGCGAGCCTGAGCGAATCCTACACGTCCGAGACTCTGACGCTCATCCTGAGTTTCACCTTCTACACGTTGGTCTCGCTGGGCACCCTCTTTCTCATCGGCCGGAGTTTCCTGGCGTCAGGTATGCCGGGGCTCCTGCTTCTGGAGTGCGGGGTGGTCCTCTGGAGCCTGGCCGGCACGGTGGGGGACGCCGTCTCCCGCGGCGATGCGAATATCAATGTCACCATCTTCAATGTCACCATCTTGCTGGCGGGACTGTGCCACCTGGCGGGCGCCACCCTCTCGATGCGGAAGCATCGACCGCTGCGTGCCAAGCCTCTGTGGCTGGGAGTAAGCTGCGCCCTCGCCCTCGCCGCGTTGTGGCTGGTAACGCAGGCGGCGCTGGCAAACTGGTTGCCCGTTTTTTTTATTTCAGGACAGGGAGGCACGCCGGTACGCTACTGCGTGCTCATCTCGGCCATCGCCACGTTCGTGCTTTCCGCCGGTTTGCTCCTCACCCACCAGCGCACCGAGCGCGCACCCTTTGCCTCCTGGTACGCCCTCGCATTGCTTCTCCTGGCGACCGGGCTATTCGGCGTAATGATCCAGTTGTCCCTCGGCAGTGTAGTGAATTGGCTGGGCCGCATAGCGCAGTGGCTCGGCGGGGTCTATCTGCTCATTGCCGCCTCCGCCGCACTCCGCGAATCGGATCTGCCACTTATACCGTCGGTGGAAAAGCCGCTTCCGGAACGCTACCGCTACGGGGTGGCCGTAGCGATTGTGCTTGCGGCTGCAGCCGTGCGATTTGCGCTGTCACCGACTCTTGGAGCACAGACCTCTTTTCTTATTTTCTATCCTGCCGTAGTACTGGCCGCCCTCTACGGGGGCCGCCGTGCCGGCTTCCTCGCAACCGTTCTTTCGGCCCTTATTGTCAATTATTTCTGGATCGGACCCCCGGGCCGCTTCGCTATCGGGAACCCGGCCGATCGGGTGAACCTGCTCTTCTTTTTTTTGAGCTGCACGATGATCTGCTTCGTTGTCGATTCGATGTACAAGGCCCGGGCCCGCCTGATCCTGCATCAGGACCACCTGGAGGACCTGGTGCAAAACCGGACTGCCGAGTTGGAACGGGAAGTGGTCGAGCGCAAGCAGGTGGAAGAGGCACTACGCGAGAGTGAGGGGCGCCTCGCACTGGCTGCCGGCGTCACCCGAATCGGCATGTTCGACTGGACGCTCGCCACGGGCAAAGTGCTTTGGACTCAGGCTCATGATGCCATCTTCGGCTACGCCCTGCCTACTACTACCGCGACCACCACTACCAATACCACTACGGAACACGACTATCGCAGATGGGCAGACCGGGTTCATCCGGAGGACCTGCCGCTCGTCGAAGGGGAGTCACTCCGCTGTATAAAGGAGCGTAAGCCGCTCGAGCTACAGTATCGGATCATCTGGCCCGACGGCAGCCTGCATTGGGTTGAGACCAGAGGCGTCTGCCTGTACGATTCGGACGACAAAGCCCACCGCATGCTCGGCGTAATCATTGACATCACCGACCGGAAGCGTGCTGACATTGAACTGGCAAATGCTACGACTATCGCGGTCAACCGGGCTATGGAACTGGAGGCGGTAATGCAGGCCGTTCCCGCCTTTGTGTTTATTACCCACGATCCTGATAGCAGGTACATGAGGGGCAACCGCGCCACCCACGATTTGGTCGGCGTGCCCCTGCTGGCTAACGTCTCCATATCAGCACCTCAGGGAGAGCAGCCCACGACTTTCCGCGTCATGAGGGATGGACGAGAAATACCGGTCGATCAGCTTCCCGTCCAACAGGCAGCGCGGGGTCGTGAGATAAGAGACTACGAATTCGACCTCGTTTTTACAGATGGGACCACGCGCTCCCTCATCGGCAACGCCACCCCGCTCAAAGATCCCTATGGAACTCCCAATGGCGCCATTGGCGCTTTTATTGACATCACTGCACGCAAACAAGCTGAAGAGGCCCTTCAAAGAGCTCACCATGAGCTTGAACTGCGCGTCGAAGAACGCACCGAGGAACTGCGCAAAGCATACGAAAGCCTGAAGGAGGAAACGAAGGAGCGCGAGCAGGTAGAATCACGGCTCCGCCAATCTCAGAAGATGGAGGCCATCGGTACCCTCGCGGGAGGGATCGCCCATGACTTCAACAACATCCTTGCGGCGATCCTCGGGTTCACGGAGATGGCGGTGGATGACACCTTAGACCGTCCGGAGGTAGGAAGAAGCCTGCAGAACGTCCTCAAATCGGCAATGAGGGCGAGAGACCTGGTGAAGCAGATCCTCGCCTTCAGTAGAAAAAGCAACTACGAGAGAACGCCCCTGTCCCTCACGCCTCTCATCAAAGAAACCGTTCAACTCCTCAGGGCTTCCATACCCGCCACCATCGAGATCAAACTTACTCACGCCGCATCCTCGGATACGATCCTCGCCTCCGCGGTCGAGGTGCAGCAGATTCTCATGAACCTCGCCACCAACGCCTCCCTTGCCATGCAGGAGAAAGGTGGAATATTGGAGATAAGCCTCACCGATATCGAATTCGCGCCGGACTCGCCCGTAGTGGAGCCGGATGCGCTGCCGGGAGAATACCTGCAGCTCGCAGTGAAGGATACCGGGGCAGGCATGAGCCCCGGGGTGATGAAGCGGGTCTTCGAGCCTTTCTTTACCACCCGGGAAGTGGGACAAGGCACCGGCATGGGTCTTGCGGTCGTCTACGGGATCGTCAAGGACCTCCAGGGCACCATCACCGTAGAGAGCGAGCCCGGGGCAGGATCTACCTTCCGGGTTCTTCTTCCCAAGATAAAGAGCGAAGCAATTGAAGAGATGCCCCGCACGGTCGGGTCGTCTGAAGGCAGGGAGCGCATCCTCTTTGTCGATGATGAACAGATGCTCGTCTTATGGGCTGAGCAGGTCCTTTCAAAACTCGGCTATACGGTAATGACCATGACCGACAGCGCCGAGGCCCTTGAAGCCTTTTCTTCCGATCCCACGCGCTTCGACCTTATCATCACCGACCATACCATGTCCGGAATGACCGGGGTTCAGCTCTCCAAAGAGATTCTCAGGATACGATCCGATATCCCCATCATCCTCTGCACCGGTCACAGCGAGACGGCTTCACCGGAGATCGCAAGGGAGGCGGGGATCAGAGAATACCTCATGAAACCCCTTACAAAACAGGAACTGGCTGAGGCGGTGCAGAAAGTACTTGATGCACGCAAGGAAGAATAACGGCCCCAAATCCTGGTCCTACAGCTCTATTTCCAGCCCATCGTATGCCAGGTCTATCCGGAGGAGGGACGATTCGGCGTAGATCTTGAGATATCGCATTGTATCATTGAGGAATTTATCGAGGCTCTCGTCGTCGAAGGCGGGATCGTGGTGGAAGAGGCAGAGGCGCTTCACTTTTGCGCGTACGCTGAACTCCACGGCCATGATGTTGCTCGAATGGCCCCAGTTTTCTTTTGAGGAGATGGCTTCGAGGAGAGGGTACTGGGCTTCGAAGACGAGGAGGTCGGCGCCGGCGAAGAAGTCGAGAAAGGCGTAGCCCTCGAAGGCGTCGCCTTTGTGCTCGCAGTCCGTGGAGTAGACGAGGGCTTTTCCCTCTCTTTCAAAGCGGTAGCCGTAGGAGACACCGGGGTGGTCTTGTGTCTTGGCAGTTACGGCGAAGCCCGCAATCTCATATTCCCGGTCGGGCTCTAAGGGCACAAACCGGATGTCCGCGGCCATGGCCTTTAAGGGGACGGGGAAATAGGGATATTCCTGCTGCCCGGTGAATGCCTTTTCAAGTTCTTTGTGGAGACCATAAATGGTGATGCGGTTTCCCGGCCTGTAGGCAGGGCCGAAAAAAGGGAATCCCTGGATGTGGTCCCAATGAAGGTGGGACATGAAGATATGGAATGTCGAAGGCCCGGCGTCCGTAAGCCGCAGCAGGTGGTCGCCGAAATCGCGTATGCCCGTGCCCGCATCACAGAGCACGTACTCATTGCCGCCTGCGATCTGAAGACAGGATGTATTGACCCCGTAAGTCCCCACGGTTGAGAAGGGAAGGTCTCCTGCGGCATGGCGCTCGTCGAGGAATTGCTCTATCTCTGCATCGTTGATAAACTCCCTGCCCCGCGCCGCGGAAAGGGCCTTGACGATCTTTTTTCTCACCGCGCCGGATGTAATTGACGCGGGCAGCGACCCCCGAGTACCCCAGAAATGGACTTTCACGCAATACCTCCCCGGCCCTATTTTCCCCCTATAGTAACACAAGAAGGTCCCGGAGAAACAAGTGAAATATCACATGGGTCGGACATGCTACAGGCTGGACGCCACGACTCGAGAGGGCTGCAAATATGTTGTATTCCCGTTTTCAGCCGTGATACTCTTCTTCATGCACCCATCTTTTTTGCGTAGCCGCTCATCCCTGCAGGGGCAGTTCCTTCCCGAGGCGCCCGTGTTGGCGCAGCCGGCATGAAGAAAATCCTCATACCCATCCTTTTCGGCGTGGCGAGCACCCTGCTCTTCTCGTTTTTTTCCGTCACGAAATTCCTTCCTTTCGAACGGCTCGAGCTCCTGCTCCACGACATGAGGTACCAGATCCACGGGAAGAGCAATGCCCCCGGGGAAATCACTATTGTGGGGATCGACGACCGGGATATCGAGAGGTTGGGGAGGTGGCCCTGGGAGAGGGAGCGGATCGCGACCCTCATCGAGAGACTCTCGGAGATGGGTGCAAAGGTCATCGTTTCGGACATAATCTTGAGCGAACCATCACGGGGCGATGAGCGGCTCGAAGAGACGGTGAGGGGGTCGGGCCGGGTGATCCTCCCCATGGTATTCTCTTTTGGGAGCGAGCAGAGGAAGAGCGATGACGAGGCCCTCCTGGGGAGCGCCTTTTCCTTGGTAAAGAACCCGGAGAGGCTCCGCCTCTTTCCGCCTGTCTCTGCCGCGAGCGTGCTCCTTCCCCTGGAAAGGCTCTCCGCGGGCGCCTCCGCCCTCGGTCACATCAACATGTTCCCCGACAAAGACGGGGTCTTGCGGTGGGAGGCCATGGCCCTTGAATATGACGGCGAGATCTATCCCTCCATCGATATTCAGGCCGCCAGGCTCTTCCTCGGTCTCCCCGCGGGGCAGATGGTCCTTCTCGCCACACATGGGGTGAAGCTCGGCGATCTGCTCATACCCACGGACCA
Source organism: Syntrophorhabdaceae bacterium (assembly GCA_036504895.1). Classification (NCBI taxonomy): domain Bacteria; kingdom Pseudomonadati; phylum Thermodesulfobacteriota; class Syntrophorhabdia; order Syntrophorhabdales; family Syntrophorhabdaceae; species Syntrophorhabdaceae bacterium. The sequence continues at coordinate 9,775 of DASXUJ010000008.1, read as the reverse complement.
GTGGGGAAGGTCCCTTATCCATTACTACGGGCCCGAGAAGACCTTTCCCTATCTGTCCGCCTCCGATATTTTCGACGGCACACAAAATACGGTGAAAGTTAAAGACAAGATCGTGATACTTGGGGTGACGGCGGTGGGCATCTACGACCTCAGGGTGACCCCCGCCTCTCCGGCCATGCCCGGCGTGGAGAAGCATGCCCACGTCATCGCCTCGATCCTCCATAATCATTTTGTGGTAAAAGCGGATAATGTCGTCAACCTCGCGATCGTCCTCATCTCAGGGATGTTTTTCCTGGCCCTGAGCCTACGGGTAAAGGCCCTCTGGGGTGCCCTTCTCTGTCTCGGCGCGGTTGCCGCCCTTTTTGTCGCGACCTATTCCCTCTTTTTTCAGCGGGGACTCTGGATCGGCCTCAGCTATCCGGCGAACAATATCCTCGTCATTTATCTCGCCGTTACCGCCTACCGGTATACGACCGAGGAGAGGTACGCGAAGAGGATCAGGAATATGTTTTCGAGCTACGTCACGGAAAAGATCGTGAACGAGCTGATAAAGAACCCGAGCCTCGCGAGGCTCGGAGGGGAAAGGAGAGAGGTCACGGTCCTCTTCTCCGACGTAAAGGATTTTACGAGCTTCTCGGAAAAATATCCCGCGGAAGAGGTGGTGGCCATGCTCAACGAGTACCTGGGTGAGATGACCCACATCATCCTCGCCTGGGACGGCACAGTCGATAAATTCGTGGGCGATATGATCGTTGCCTTCTGGGGGGCGCCCGTGCCCCAGGAAAACCACGCGGCCCTTGCCGTGCAATGCGCCCTTCATATGAGGAAAAGGCTTCGGGAGCTTCAAAAAAAATGGGGAATCGAGGGCAAGCCCGTACTCGATGCGGGCATCGGCATCAACACCGGAGAGGTGGTGGTGGGCAACATTGGCGCCGAGGGCAAGAAGATGGAATATACGGTCATAGGCGACAATGTGAACCTGGGCTCCCGCGTGGAGGGGCTTACGAGGAAGTACGATGCCCCGATCATGATTACCGAGCCCACCCTCGACGCCATACGTACCCTGATCGATAAGGGAAGCCTGAAAAGCCTTGAGGTGAGAGGCCTCGAAGAGGTGATCGTAAAGGGCAGGACCACGCCCGTATGCATCTACGAGCTTAAAGCGCGTGAAGAAGGAGAAAGGTCTCTCGTCATCGAGTGCGAGACAAAAGAGATAGTTTCCTATACGGAAAAATAGACGGCCGAAGGCCCTTCAGGAAATGAGGGAGGCCCTTGGGAGGCCTCCCCTGGTGCAAAACCGCTATTTAAGCGTTCACTCTCGATTATTATCTTACAGGATAAGGGTTCGGGTTCCTGTGGGTCGTGGTGAGGCCAACGCCCGCACCGCCTCCTCCACTGCCGGTGGCTGCGATGACGCCGCCTATCAGGAGGGCCGCACCGGCTGCAATGCCGACCATGGTGCCCGCTCCCATTCCTGCCGCCGCACCCGCTCCCTCAGTACTACCGGCCTGACCCGCTGCCGAATTCGCGCCCCCAGCTGCACCGGGCGCCGAGACCCCCAACTCCGCAAGAACTCCCAGAATGGCCGCAACGCTGAAGGCCACCGGGGCCGTGGGCGGGAAACCTTTGACTACCTCGGTATACTCTCCCGCCTTGACCACCACGCCCTTATCGGGGAATTCAGGGTTGACTACCGATATTTTCTCTTCAAATGTATAGAAATCCGATTTTGGGGGCACTGCTCCTGTCCCGGCTGTCACGACCGAGAGCCACTCCGTGCCCCGGGCGCCGGCAACCGCGTTCGGGGTGCGGACCTCGAACCGCGCCTCAGGAGTCAGGGCCTTAAGGATTTTCGTATGCACCGCACCGGAGGTGAGGGACAGGGCGCCTGATTCCTTGCCGTCCTTTACGAGGAATTCGGTGATCTCGAGGGAGGATCCCGACCCTACGCTTACCTGGGTATTATTGACGAGAAGGAGTTTTGCCCGGGATTTCTCCCCTGCCCTCAAGGTATCCTTCACGAACACCGGATCGTTGACTTGAGGCTTTGCAGTCCCCGAAGCCCTTTTGAGGGCGACCTCCCCCCGCACATCAATAACCTTCCCCACCCCTTCCGCGAGGAGCTGAAGGGGAAAGAATAATTGAAACACCACCAGCCATAAGATAAATTTCCTGATCGATCCGCACATATTCATGGCAACTCTCCTGTGAGTGAATTGACTGCCTTATAGGAACAGTACCGTGAAAGTCCCCCCTAAAGGCCTTTTGAGATCTCCAGGCGAAAGGCTACCACAACCTTTTTATGAAAATCCACGGGAAATCTTCACTCGTCCATCCCGGGGAGGCTCCCCCGTAAAGGCGAAGGCCCGGCCGCCCGGCGCCTTGACGAATCTGCCGTATTTCGGTAAAGTGAACGAAATGGCCGACAAAACGCGAATCGCCGCCCTCATCGTCTTTATCCTGTCCTTCATCGCGTGCCCGGGCTGCATGAAGAACCCCTCTGTAAAGCGGCCCACGCCGAGCGGCCCGGTAATCGGCATAGTGGAGAAGAATGTGGAGATCTTCCGGGGCATTCCTTATGCGGAGCCCCCGATGGGAGAGAACCGCTGGAAGGAACCCCGGCCCGTAAGGCAGTGGAAGGAAGATCTCCCGTGCAGAGAATTCCGGCCGGCCTGTATTCAGCCCCAGGTATCGGAGCTGGACGGCGGGGGCGAGGTGGGCAGGACCTCCGAAGATTGTCTCTATCTCAATATCTGGGCCCCTGAGAAGGCAGCGGGCAAACCCCTTCTCCCGGTGATGGTGTGGATCCACGGAGGGGCGTTCATGACAGGGGCGGGCTCTTTGGCGGGATATTCAGGTGCAGGGCTCGCACGGGAGGGCGTGGTGGTCGTGACCCTCAACTACCGCCTCGGGCCCTTCGGTTTCCTCGCCCATCCCGCCCTATCCGCTGAATCGCCTTCCGGCACCTCGGGCAATTACGGGATCCTCGATCAAATGGAGGCCTTGCGATGGGTGAAGAAGAATATCGCCTCCTTCGGGGGAGACCCGGAACGGGTGACCCTTTTCGGCGAATCCGCGGGAGCCCTTTCAATAAGCGCCCTTCTTCTCTCTCCTTCTGCGCAAGGTCTTTTTCATCGTGCGATCCTCCAAAGCGGGGCCCCCACCGGCAACCGCTATGTCATGCCTGCCGCACACGGTTCCATGAGGGAGGCCCTTACCATGGGCAAGGAACTTGCCGCACGCCTCGGCTCGGATAAAGAGAAAGACGTGGCAGGGGCCATGAGGAGAAAGACGCCCGAAGAGATCATGTCGGCAGCCGCGACTTCTCTCGAATTTATCTTCAAGAAGGAAGGCCTTCTTTTCGCGCCCGTAATCGATGGGCGGCTCCTGCCCGCGGAGCCGGAGAGGCTCCTTTCCGAAGGTAAGATCCCTCATATACCCCTCATAGTGGGTACGAACAGGGACGAGGCATCTCTTTTTACAGACGGCCTTTCCCCGGCCCTCTACCAGAGCTGGCTCCGGGAAAATTTCGGCAACCCTGCCGAAGAGATCCTTCGCCTTTTCCCCCTCGATGAGAAGGAGGGGATAGATTCCCCCTCCAACCGGTTTCTCGGCGCCCTCTGGTTTTTCGGGCCTGCCCGCTCCCTTGCGAGGGCCGTGGCCCGGAAGGGGGGTAAGGCTTATCTCTATTCCTTTACCCATGTTCCGGAAAAGGGGCTCCTGAAGGAATACGGCGCCTTTCACGGGCAGGAGATCGAGTATGTGTTCGGAAACCTGGGCATCATCCTGCCCACCGACTATGACCGCTCCCTCTCACGGACCATGATGGAATATTGGGTTGCCTTCGCGGCCACAGGCGACCCCAACGCGAGGAGACTGCCCCGCTGGCCTGCCTATGACGAGAAGAAAGATGTATCCATGGAATTAGGCGCCATAGTGGGCCCGAGAGCGGGACTCAGCAAGAAAGAGTGCGACTTCGTGGAGAAGCTGAGGTACGGAGGGAAGGATAAAGGCAGGTAGAGGAAAGAACAGGTTGAGGTGAGAAAAAGCACGGGTCGTAACTATTTCCGAATTCCGCTATACGATTTCCGGCTTCACGGGAACAGGTTGAGGTTGAGAAAGGGAACAGGTCGTGACTATTTCCGATTTCCCTTATCCGATTCACGGTTTTTCAGGAGGTATCATGAAAGTTTTGTGTCTTGGGGCAGGGGCTATGGGGAGGGCGGCCGCGAAAACAGCGGTTGATTTTAAAGAAATTGCAGCCATGACCATTGCGGACCTCGATGGCGATGCGGCAAAGGCGGCGGCGGACCAGTGCGGACCGAAGGCGGGTTCGTGCGCCATCTCCGTGTTGGACCGGGCGGCGCTCGTGGCCCTCATGAGGCAGCACGATGGGGTCCTCAACTGCGTGGGGCCCTTCTTCCGGTTTGCCGTGCCTGTCCTCACGTCGGCCATAGAGGCAGGGGTACATTATTTCGATATCTGCGATGATCCGGAGCCCACCAGGGATATGCTCGATCTGGGAAAAGAAGCGGAAAAGGCGGGCATTACCGCGGTGGTCGGGCTCGGAGCGACTCCGGGCATCACCAACATGCTCGCTCAGAAGATTCACGGCATGCTCACCTCGACGGAAGAGCTCCATGCCGCCTGGAATATAGAGGAAAAAACCGCGGAGGGAACGAACAAGCTCGAATATTCGGCGGCCATCGTCCACTGGATGAAGCAATGTTCCGGAAGGATCCTCGAAAGGAGATCGGGCGAGCTCACACCGGTGGGCCCTTTGAGAGAGGTAATGCTCGATTACCCCGGACGGGGGACAAGAAAGGTATGGACCGTGGGTCATCCCGAGCCTGTCTCTTTTTCATGGTCCTATCCGGAGATTCGCAATTCGTCCTGTTATATGGTTATGCCGGGGCTCGCCGCCGATTATTTTCAAAAGCTTTCGGAGCAGATCGACAGAGGGGCGCTCACCCTCGAAGAGGCGGGACACAAGCTTATCGAGTGGTCGCAGGAGGATTCCCTGATCGAGCGGGGAATTGCCGCCCTTTACAGCCTGTTCGAGGGTCCCCGCCTTCCCCTCCTTTTCGCCCTCGCCAAAGGGGAGAGGGAAGGGAAAAGGATGACCATAGCCGCGACCCTGAAGGCAATGCCGCGAGACATGGCAACGATGACGGGCGTTCCGCTCGCCATCGGGCTTCACCAGTTCGCGGAAGGGAGGATAGCAAAAAAAGGAGTGCTCACGCCTGAGATCGCCCTCGACGGCGACCGGTTTTTTGCCGAGCTCGCGCCCTTTTGCATCTATCCCCGGGAGGTGAGAGAGGAAGAGCTTCTCGATATCACGGAGGAAGAAGGATAACCGGGAAGGGGGATGGAGAAAAAAGGAAGCCGCCGCCTGAAGAAACTCTTTGAGCGGCCGGGGAATGGCGCCGCGTCCGAGCTTCCACCCCGCTAATAGATCGTAAAACCTTCATTTATTATGCCCATGGGAGGTCTCGTGGCGTAGTAGCCCGTGCCCGTGGTCGCGGCCTGCTGTATCTCCTGCTCGTAATTTATTACCTCGTCATCGATGAGCCTCTCGAGCCTGGCCATGTTCACTTGACGTCTCTGGTACATATCCTCCACCTTTTCTATGGACATGAGGGGGTAGAGCTGCTTGTAATAATCTATATAGGCCTTGAGTGCCGCCAGGCCTTCATCCTGTCGGCCCTGCCCGAGAAGGGTAAGGGCCTTATATCCCAGGATACGGGCATACACATAATTCCCATAGGGGGCCGCCTCCGCCTCCGCTATGAACTGTTCGGCTGCGGGGAGGTCGCCCATCTTATAGCTTGCGGTCGCCGCGAACGCAAAGGCCGCAGCCCTTCGCTGCTCCCTTGAGGCATTGACAAACACCTCCCGTGCTTCCTTGTAGCTTCCCTCGTCCAGGAGGCCCCTGCCCGCAAACATATCGTCCCTGTAATGAAGATATGGGGTAGCGCACGAGACGAGCAGGAGGGTAAGAAAAAAATTGACCGACAAAATCTTGAATGGTTTCATAGTCCCATCTCCTTGAGGGGCCCCCGCCTTCCCTATTTTAATGCATCCCGTGCCATTGTCAAGAATTTAAAGTGGCGCCGGGCTGCGATGCCCGGGTCTGCCCGCCGCCTCGCACGCAAAAGGGCAACGCCTGTTGACAAGAGGGCCCGTCAACCTTATAAAAGAGTAATTGATTACACTGGAAGAGCGGCGATATCGACAGGGAGGCGCACACGCTCGCATTTGCACGGAGGGAAGTCATCTGATGAGAGACAGCACACCGGGGAAGATTCGCGTCGCAATCGCCGGAGTGGGGAACTGCGCGTCCGCGCTCATCGAGGGTATCCATTATTACAGAGACCATCCCGAAGCTACGACGGGCCTTATATTCCCTTCTCTTTGCGGCTATGGAGTAAATGATATCGAGATCGTGGCGGCCTTCGACATATCGGACGCCAAAGTGGGGCTTCCCGTGGCAAAGGCGATCTATCAGCCTCCGAATAATTTCATTCCCATAGAGGGCGTCCGGGTCGACACGCCTGCCCTTGTGTTCCGGGGACCTACGCTGGACGGCAACCCGGACCACCTGGCGAGGTTCGTGAGAGAATCACCCTCCCCGGCAGTGAACGTACCTTCCGTCCTCGCAGCGCACAAGACGGAGATACTCGTCAATTTGGTGCCTACGGGAAGCATGGCGGCCACGGAATTCTACGGGTCGGCTGCGCTCGAAGCAGGGTGTGCTTTTGTGAACTGTATCCCCACACCCTTTGCCCAGAGAGAAGGCTTCCAGGAGAAGTACGCCGCGCGGCGGCTTCCCCTTTTCGGTGACGATATCAAGAGCCAGATGGGCACGACCATTTTACACCGGGCCCTCCTCAGCCTCCTCGAGATGCGCGGAGCGAATCTTACGAAGACCTCCCAGATCAATGTGGGGGGGAATACGGACTTCGCCAATTTCGTCTTTCGAAGCGAATCGAAGATCCTTTCAAAGCGCAAGTCGCTGATGAGGTACGTGACAGAAGGGGTGTCCCACATCGGCCACCACTATGATCCGACCAGAGGCGCGGTGAAAACCGCCTTTATCGAAATTGACGCGGCCGTCTTCGGCGGCTCCCTCGTGAGGATTGAAGTCCGTCTCGAAAATGACGATAAGCCGAATTGCGCGGGCTCGGTGGCCGACCTTATCCGGCTGGGGAAGGGCGCACTGGACAGGGGCGTCGGTGGTATAATCCCTGAAGCCTGTGCATTCTATTTTAAATCACCCCCGATTGATACGGCGGACCCCGAGGCCCTGGAGACGATCCGCGAAAAATGGGCAGGGGGGCGCCCTGGGAGAACCGATGCTGGCGAGATGGCTGCGAGCATGGGAGAGAAAGCTTCTTAAGCCGCTGCTCTTCCCTCTGACTCGATTGGGCATGGGCCCCGATATGGTGACCCTGGCGGGACTCGTGGTTATCGTGATCTCCGGGCTTATGCTATCCCGGGGATACCTGCTGACCGGAGCCTGCCTATTGCTCGCGGGAGGCCTCCTCGATGCCGCGGACGGGGAACTCGCGCGGTTGACCGGCCGCGAAACCTCTTTCGGCGGCTTTCTCGACTCTGTTGCCGACCACTGCGGTGATTTCGCGGTCTACCTGGGTCTTTTATGGCTCTCTCTGAACAATAGAATGGGCTCGGAAGTGGTGCTGATTTTCGTGGCATTCTTCGGCTCGGTTTTCGGTAGCCTTATACGCTCCCGCGCCTCCATGGCGGGTGTCGACGCCAGGGACGTGGGCCTCTTCACCCGGTTCGAGCGCATTCTCCTCCTGGCGCTGGGACTCCTCTCCGGCAAAACGACCGCAGCCCTGTGGGTTCTCGCCGTGCTCAATAACTTCTCGGCCGCCCAGCGTCTGGCCTACGTCATGCGGGTGTCTCGTCTCTCCCGAAGAAATTGAGGCACCCCCCATCCGTGGCTGGTATGAATGTCCTTAAGGCGCATAAATCGATAAAATCGTCACCCTTTCCCCACGTCCCGGCACCCTTAAACGGGGCGGTAAGCCGGCATCCATGGTTTTGGTGAGCGTCGTAGTACCATCTTCCCGCGCCTTTTTACTTTTTCAATCGCCCAAAGGTATGGTATGGTGAAAGGGATGGCGCCACGAATCATTCCACGGAAGGAACACCGCATATCCCGTAAGCAAGTGAGTCCGAATGCGCTGCGCACGCTCTACAGGCTCCACAGGCGCGGCTTCATCGCTTTTCTTGTGGGCGGGTGCGTACGAGACCTTCTCCTTGGGAGGACCCCCAAAGATTTCGACATAGGGACCAATGCGACGCCCGGCCAGATAAAAAAGCTCTTCCATAACTGCCGCCTCATTGGGCGACGTTTCAGGCTGGCCCATATCCAGTTCGAGGGAGAGCTGTTAGAGGTCTCCACCTTTCGCCGGACCTTCGTCCCCTCGGACGCGGAGAGCCCGGAAGAGACCGACCGCGATAGCCGCCTTGCCCGCCACCATATTACGAACGAGGAAGGCATGGTCCTCGTGGACAACCTCTTCGGCACGCCCGAGGAGGATGCGATGCGCCGGGACTTCACCATCAACGCTCTTGCGTATAATATCGCCGATTTTTCGATCATAGACTATACCAGCGGTCTTATGGACCTCAAAGAGCGGCTTATCCGTACCATCGGCGATCCTCGTGTCCGTTTTACGGAGGACCCCGTGCGAATGCTCCGGGCGGTCCGGTTCGCCGCATCCCATGGATTTATGATCGAGCCCGTGGCCTGGGAGGTCCTCTGCGAGCTCTCCTCCGCCATCTGCCGCGTCTCTCCGGCGCGCCTCTACGAAGAGATACAGAAGCTTTTCCTGACGGGATTTTCCGGACCGGCATTTCAGCTCATGGAGAAAAGCGGGCTTATACTCGCGCTTTTTCCCGACTTGAGCCGGTGGTTCTATGGAGACAGCCGCCGTCCTGCCCTGCTCTATGAAAACCTCGATTATATCGACCGGCTCTGCAGGAGCGGCACACCCGTATCGCCGGCCTTCTTTTTCGCGGCCCTCTTCGGTCCAGTAATGGAGGGGACGGTTCTCGATCGCCATCGTGAGGGCATCCCGCGCCGGCAGGCGCTCAATGAGACGTGCGCCGCTATTATGGGAGAGGTGGCGAAGACAATAACCGTTCCCGGACGGGTCGGCGGTCGCCTGCGCGCAATCCTCGCACTCCAGACGTTCCTGTGCAGAATGCCGCCCCGGAGGGCGGCCTCTCTGGCCGGCCGGCCTGAATTCCTGGAAGCCGTGGCATACCTCCGCCTCATAGCTGAAACAAAAAAGGACCTCCACGTTTTTGTCGAATGGTGGGATGCCTTTCTCCGGGAGCCCGATTCCATGGCGCTTCTGAATGAGGCCACCGAGGAAGCCCCCAGGAAGAGGCGGAGAAGGAGAAGGCGAAAACCGAGAGGTCCCAGGGAAGACGCGACGTAAGCCCCTATTAGTAGTTCGTGTGATGCGTTGAAGCGGAAAATGGAAAAGAAACAAGTCCTCCCGAGTCAGCCTAGCTCCCACAGGGGCGAGGGGCGACGTGAGGCCTGTACTGGGCAAGAAGCCAAAAAGTCCGCTCATCCACGAATAGAAAAAGCGTCGATCCAGCCCGTACACGTCCCCGAATAACCCCTCTGCGTGATGTAGCCCGCACCGCAGGCGAGAAGGGGAGGCTCCGATAGCTTTTGCTATCGGAGGGGGCGACGCGAGCCCCTATAACGGAGCGCAAAAATGTCCCCACA
>DASXUJ010000007.1 GCA_036504895.1 Syntrophorhabdaceae bacterium | reverse complement strand
CTTTTCGTCCCGCGTCGTGTACTCTATCTTTCTGCCGAGCACTCCCCCTCTGGCATTGATCTTGTCGACGGCGAGCTTGAATCCGTCCAGCACATCCTGGGTGAATGCGGTCGCAGGGCCGGTGTAAGTATCGACAATGCCAATTTTAACGACACCCGCTCCATAGCAGTTCGAGAAAAAGCCCGCCATTCCAGCACAAATCAAGCTCAAAATGAGGTATGGCATGGGTCTTTTCATGGATAAGCCCTTCCTTCTCCGGCGGTTATATGCGACTGTCTCAGGTGCGGTAAAAGGCTACTACAGTGGGGGCTCTCCTGCCAATCAGGGAAGTATGACTTTTTAAGAAAAAAGCTTGATAAGCGAAATGTTTGGTGGTGCCCTGCCCTATTCCACCGACGTGAGCCCGTGCTGAATGGCAAATTTCACAAGACCCGGGAGGTCCGCAATTCCCAGCTTCTGCATGAGATGGCTCCGGTAGGTTTCTATGGTCTTCGGCGAGAGGTAGAGAAGCTCAGCGATCCGGGCGTTCGATTTGCCCTCCACCAGGAGTTGAAGAATCTCCCTCTCCCGCGCATTCAGACGTCCGAGCGGATCGTCCATGGGACCTACATCCCGGCTTTTCAGGTAATCTCCCATGACCGCTTCGGAAATCTCGTTGCACAGAAAGATGTTTCCTTCGTGGACGGTCCTGATGGCCTTTATGACATCCTCTCCGCCGGATTCTTTGAGAATGTAGCCCCGTGCCCCCGCTTTGAAGGCCCTGAAGATATGTTGGGTCGTGGAGTACATGGACAGGATTATCACCCTGACCCCGGGACAGGTCTCACATATCTGTCTTGTCGCTTCTATACCGTTCAACTCAGGCATCGCGATATCCATCAATATCACATCGGGCAGAGTCCTTATTACCTGGCGCACCGCCTCACGACCGTTCCCCGCCTCTCCGGTTACCCTGAAATCCTGCTGGGTCTCGAGGAGCAGGCGAAAACCTTCCCTTACCATTCTATGGTCGTCCGCCAGAAATACGCTAATGCTCATACAGGAACCTCCACTACCACATTAGTGCCCACGCCCGGATAAGATTCGACCAGACACGTGCCGCCGATCGCCACCGCCCTCTCGGACATGGTGATGAGGCCCCACCCTGACCTTCTGTCGTCCCTCGCGGCCCCTTCAGTCACATAGCCTACGCCGTTGTCTCTGACGGACAGCTGAAGCCGCCCGCCCGTGATCCCGGCGCGTATCACGACTTCGGTCGCCCTGGAATGTTTGATCACGTTCGTCAAAGACTCCTGGACTATTCTGAACATGGCGTTTTCCACATGTGTGGGCAAATGGGTATCGGACTCCTCGCTTTCCACCGCTATTTGGATCCCCGTCTGCTCGGTCAATTGCTTCGCATAAAGGTCTATGGCTGCAACGAGACCGTAATCGTCGAGCACGGGCGACCTCAGGAAGGTCATTACATTCCGAATCCGCTCGGTGGTCTGTTTCACAAGGGCAAGCGAATCATTGAGACGTGAATGGAGGAGAGGCACCGCCTCTTTCGGTGCCAACGATTTAAGGAGGTTGAGGTTGATCCCGAGGATCGTAAGGTTCTGTCCCACCTGGTCGTGCAATTCCCGGGACAACTTCTTTCTCTCCGATTCACCCGCCTCGGCAAGGCGCCACGCGAGGGCGCGAAGCTGCTCCCGCGATTTTTTGAGCTCCTCTTCCGCCAGCTTTCTTTTATGTATCGAGAAGAGGAGGATCGAAATGATAGTCAGAAGTATTATAAAGGTAATGACAAGGGCATCGATCCACTTCTTGTACTTGAAATAGAGCGTCTGGGGCAGGTTCACCATGATGCTGTCTTTGGGGAGGTTCCTCTCCGGGATATTATGAAGCGAGAGCTGCTCGTAATCAAAGGTATAATGCTTGGGACTCTCGGTCATGACCGCCACCTTCTCCGGGCTTTCCCCCTGGAGGATGCGAAGGGCCATCTTGCCCGCCATCTCTCCCTGATCGAACCCCGTGACGATAAGTCCTCCCACCACTCCGTATCCCAAATTGAATTCCATGGTGGTGTATACCGGAACCTTCGAATTCTGAGTGACAAGAAAAACACTCTCGTTATATGCGAAGAGGCGCCCCAGTTTATCCCTGCTGAATGCGGTAAAAAGGACCGCCGCGTCCGGAGGCAGGCTGCGCAAGGCGCCGACAATCTCCTCTATCCGCACATCCTCGTAGAGTTTGAATTTGACGGTGGCCTCAAAATGACGCGTCGCCTCCACGAACGCCTTATGGACCCTTTGTCCCGTGGTGGTCCACTCGTTGATAAACATAATTTCCCTGGTCCGGGGGTGGAGGCTGAGTATCAATTCGATGCATGCCCTGAAATCGTTCTCCTCGTTCACACCCGTAAAGCGGGTAAGCTTCCTGATGTCCCCTTCCTGAAAATAGTTGACGCCGCAAAAGACGACCGGCGTCCCCGGAAAAAGCTCGTCCCGGTATTTCCTCATAAAATCATACGCATTGTTGTCGGTGGCGATGATGATATCAAATTTAAAGTTCTTGTATTTTAACTTGTAAACCTCATAAAGCCGCTGGGAGTATAGATCGCCGAACACCTTTTTCGTATCCATGTACTCGATGTGGATATTGCCGGTACCCACCACGTTCTTGAGTACCGATTCGATGCCGGCATTCTCATCATCGGTCCATTTATAACCCTGGTAATAGGAGTGGATCACGAGGACCCGTTTGCTGGACCCCTCCCGATACGGGTAGGCGTGAGCGACGATTCCCCACATGAGGAAGGGCATAACCAGAGGAACGATGGTCAGCCACAGCCTCGCGAAGAATATTCTCCGATAATAGCCATGGACGGTTTGTATTCTCATGACGGGCGTTATAATCTACTACAAAAAAGCGTACTATATAAAGAGCAGCCCTCGTGTTCTTGTCACGGTAGCACAGACAGCAAGGAAGGTTTAAGGTATATCGTGGACAAAAGGAATGACAATCCTGGAATATTTTTATGAGCCTAAAATTTGTATTGTGTGCAAACTCTTGTCTATGTTATATAAAAACCATAATGCCGACGTAGCTCAGGGGTAGAGCAGCTCACTCGTAATGAGCAGGCCGCGGGTTCGAATCCCATCGTCGGCTTTTTTATTACCAACGGTTTGCGAGGAATCCTCAGACACCGTTTTTTCTTTGGTGTCCGAGTGAACGTACGCCGTACCACGTATCTCTTGATCTCTTCCTGCCCAAAATCACAGAGGAAATCGCAAATACGTCCTTCTTGTCTCAATGGACTATCGGCCCGGGCCTTTGTAAGCTCTTTTGAAGTGACCAAACCTAATAATACAATCGTAACAAGTCTGGCAGAATGGACTTAAAGCGAGTCAATACAGGTTAAAGTCACGAAGGGTACGGCTTCTCGCCTGAGAGATCGGGTCCCCGATATTAAGAAGACTTGACCCGCCTTTCAATTTCGAGTATTAAGGATATATGAGAATCTGCGCCAGGGCCGTGGGGCCCCACACTTCGGCCTGTGATCCGCGAAGTAATCGTCCCCGCCAATGGCACTCGCCCGGGTATGTTTTCATTGCAGAAATAATCGCTCTTTTTTTCCTGTTCTCCTTCTATTCTCCTGCCATGGGTCAGAGGATATCCGATGAGATCACCCTCGCGGGACCCGATATGATTGGTATTAAGATAGAAGAAGGGACTGTTCTTGAGACCCCTCCCATTGACCGCGTAACAGGCTCCCGGATCAGTCCGACCCAGACTCTCGACCTCGCGACAAATTATACGATCTCATCGCCTGATGATCCCAACTACTCTGCAGGGAGATCTCCTTCAGCGGTTTATCGTAAGACCAGGCCTGCCAATCTGGCTTATCCGCAACTTGGAAACCCCCATCAACCTTTGTCGGATGCCGCTTCGTTCGAACATCTAGTCTATCTCGTTCTCGCTCCTCCCCTTTCTCCGGGAAAAGCATATACGGTCGCTTTTAATTTCAATTCCCTGGGTACAAAGAATTTTACCTTCACATGGGGAGCCATGAGGAGCGATGCAGTCCACGCAACTCACGTCGGCTTCCGGCCGGACGACCCTTCAAAAATGGCCTATCTTTCGCTCTGGACCGGAAGCGGCGGCGCAAAAGATTTCACGGCTGGTAACTTTCACATATGCTCAGGCGATAATACCTTTGACTGCGGCGATTCGAATTATCGGGTCTTCACCGGTCCGATAGGGGCGCCCTTTCCGAAAGAGACTGCCGAAAATTCGCCTTTGCCGGACTGCGCCGTTCCGCCCAACTATAGTTTTACCGATGTCTACCCCCTCGATTTCAGCGCGTGGCCGAATCCTTCAGAGGGTATCTATCGGGTGTGCGTGGAAAACGTTGGCTGCTCCTATCCCTTTCGTGTCTCTCCGAATCTCTGGCAGAACCTGTTCTTCAAATCGGTGCGGGGCCTTTATTTCCAGAGGAGCGGCATAGCGGTCGGCACACCGGAGGACCTGTATCAGCGGCCCGCGGATTTTACGGGCATCCCGGTGAAAGAGACCGACGCAACCCTTCTCGAAGCCATTTTCGGCCTTACCGATATCGATCCCTATACGTGGCTTTCGCAGAATGAAATCCCGGGGACCACGGTATCCGGTGCATGGGGAGGATACCATGACGCGGGCGACTGGCAGCGCCGGATAGACCACGTGAGGATTGGACGGCTCCTTTTCGAGCTTTATGAGGCCTTTCCCGCACGTTTTCAATCATTAAACCTGAACCTTCCCATTACGAGCGCGGACCCTGTAGTCTCCCCTCCCCTCCCCGACCTTATACGGGAAGGGCTTTGGAGTGTCGATTTTTTTAAACGATTGCAGAGTACTGACGCAGGTGAGCTTTACGGCGCGGTAAGGGGCTGTATTATACCCGCTGCGTTGCCGAGTTATGGCGAGAGGAGCTTCGAGGTTACCTCATCCCCGGCCCATAACCTTCTCGCCTGTCATCCTGATGTATGGTCGACGTACCTCTACGCCGCAGCAGCAGCGGGCGCCTATTCCGTGCTCAAAAAATATGGCTCCCAAATATCCTTTCCCCTTCTTGTTTCATATCTTAAGAGCGCCCTCGATGCAATGGCCTGGGCGGAAAAGGAGAGTAGCCTCGCTTCAAGCAAGGTTCACTGGGACCGGGCTCAAACAAATAATATCGTCCCTCTGCCTTTTCCCGACGATGAAGTGAGGAACGCAAGGAACCTGGCGGCAGCTGAACTTTTCAGGGCCACCGGAGATTTGAAGTGGCACACGATCTTTACGGACACCACACTCTTTACCACCGTCTCCACCTATGCTGATGGGTATACTCAGGCTGACGCCGCCTGGGTATACTACAATACGGACCTTCCCGGCATGAGCCTCGTCATCAAAGGACGCTGCGGCGACGTCATAGTCAATGCGGGAGACCTTCTTCTGTCTATGCAGCTTTCCACCGGCTTCCGCCTCGGTAAGAATTTCTACACTTCCGCAGGCCTCGGCAACCTTACAGGCGCCGATCAACTGCTGACCAACGTGGTGCGGGCCCATGGGATTACTAAATCCTCCGACTTCGCCAAATCCGAGGATTTCCTGAAGTCTCTGGTCCTTTCGTCTCAGCCGGTCCTGGGCGCGAACCCGCTTAACATTAGTTACACCACGGCTGTAGGCCATAAGTATCCCCTTCACCTCTTCCATTACGATTCACGCGGCCTCCAGGACCCGCCACCGGGGATAACGGCCGAAGGTCCTCTCGACGCCCTCTGTAATGCCCCAATCCGGGTCCATTATAATTCTTTATTCGCCCCCTATGTCTATCCCGGCAGCGCGACCCTCCCCTATTGGCCGGCAATGGAGGCATATGCGGATAGTTTTTGGTTTCCCCACATGAGCGAATTTCAGGTAAACCAAACAGTGTTGCGTACTGCCTATCTCTGGGGATATCTCGCGGCGTTGCGCGGTTTCCAGCCTTCTTTCACACGGTCACTCAGTGTAACGAGGACGGGCACGGGCACGGGAAGAATTACAAGCACCCCTTCCCGCATAAATTGCGGGAGCACCTGTTCCGGTGCTTTTACCGATTGGGCGCAGGTGGCCCTCACCGCCGTTCCTGATACGGGATCGACTTTTTCCGGATGGGGAGGAGGCGGCACAGGGACCTATAAACTGATCATGGACGGTGATGCCGCTGCGACCGCCTCCTTTACGCTCATACCTTATCAGGTAAGCGGGATTATCCAGGGAGACGGCGCCATTTCCGCAGCCGGCCTCGAGTGCAGCGGAGCAACCTGCTCGGGTACTTATCCTTATGGTACTACAATCAGCCTCACCGCCTCCCCGGGCGCAGGTTCGGCATTTTCCGGTTGGACAGGCTGCGATACAGTATCGACCGGCGCCGCACGAAAGGGCGCGAAAAACCCGTTCTCCCGGGCTTCCAGGCAAAGGGGCAGGGCTAAAAACGCGGTCTTGGCCACCAATCAATGTACCGTAACCGTCACAGGCGAGAAATCGGTTACGGCGATTTTTGTCCCCCTGAAGACGGTCAATGTGGGAATATCCGGCTCCGGGATCGTGAAGAGCTCGCCCTCCGGAATCGATTGCACAAGCACCTGCTCACAAACATTCGTAAAGGATACTATGGTGAGCCTGTCCGCCACGCCTGCAACGGGTTTTGCCTTTGCCTACTGGTTGGGGGCATGCAGCGGCGCTTCACCGTCCTGCAGCGTGACCGCAAGTGACGATTTGAATGTCCATGCGGTATTTGATTCCATAAAGAGCAGAAAATACCGTCTCACCGTTGCTATCAGAAAGCCGAGTTCAGGCGAAGGTTCGGTAATAAGCACGGATGGTATCATGGAATGCGAAAAGACATGCTCCGGGGTCTACTTTCCCGATACGCCGGTTGCCCTTGTTGCCCTGGCGGGTGATGATTCGGTCTTTACCGGCTGGACCGGGGCCTGCTCGGGCGTAGGGGTATGCTCCATCGCCATGAATAAAGCAAAGACCGTTATCGCATCTTTTTCAGGACCTCAAAAACTGGTTTTGGCAAAGCGAAAAATACGGCGGGGAAACGGGACCGTGACGAGCGCGCCTCCGGGCATCGCCTGTGAAACCGGCTGCGTTTCGACTTCCTCAAACTACCTCTATAAGAGCCAGGTTACCCTTTCCGCGACCCCTGACGGTGATTCCATATTCACCGGCTGGAGACCGGCCTCCCTCGAGTGCCCCGGAAGCGGCGATTGCACGGTCACCATGGACAGAAGGCGGGATGTGACCGCGGTCTTCACAAAAAAATAAGGGTCGGAAAGACGTGACGACCTGCCGTACTCTTTCGGGCTTTAAAGTTAAGACGATACCTGTTTTGCCCTTATCTCCAATACCCTGGGCGCAGCGATTTTGAACCAGGGGGTGAAGCGCCCGGGATCGGACGCGATCTCTTCCGCCAGGTCGACGGGAGTGATAAACCGCCACTCGTCAACCTCTTCCGGGTCCGGGTCGACCGCTCCGTCATAGACACCCAGAAAGACATGGTCGATCTCGTTCTCCCCATACCTCCCATCATAATCAACGCTATAATGAAAGGAAAAAAGCCGCACCACAGCCGTCTCGAATCCCAACTCCTCCCGGAGCCGCCGTACTGTGGCGGTCTCGAGGGATTCACCTTTTCTCGGATGAGAACAGCACGCATTGGTCCAGAATCCAGGCCATGTTTTCTTCCCAAGACTCCTGCGATGGATCAGCATCTCCCCCCGGGAGTTAAAGATAAAAATAGAAAAAGCCCTGTGAAGCTTCGTGGGATGAAGATGACAGGGATCCTTCTCCTCAAACCCCACAACCCGGTCATCTTCATCCACACAAATCAGAGTATCCGTCATAGCTCCATTTTTTCTCTTTAGCGTCCAATCCCCATCCCTGTCTTTCACTAACGACTAGAGACTATCGACTGCCTCTAAACTATCGACTGCCTCTATATTCTCCTGCCTCTGTCCTTTACTAACGACTATCTACTAGAGACTATCGACTGTATTAATTATTTTCCTGTAAATGCAGGTTTTCGTTTCTCAATAAACGCCTTAAACCCCTCCCTGCCGTCTTCCGAGACGTAGGTGACGAGGAAGCAGTCATTCTCGTGGTTGAGGGCGGACTGGAGGTCCATGTTGATGCCGTTGTCCATGGCGTTC
>DASXUJ010000006.1 GCA_036504895.1 Syntrophorhabdaceae bacterium | reverse complement strand
AGTAGAACTCCTCACAGACCACGAGAAGGAGGGATATGTCACCATAGGCAGAGCGACTTCTTCACTGATTACCCTATAAAAATCCCCTAAAATCAGGAAACAGAGCCACGGGGAAAGTGATTGCTTCACGGGTTCCGTACTGAATGTACGGCAGAGCACCCGAGCGGACCATAGTGGTGCAGATGGGACTTTCGTCTCGTGCCAGGAGCCGGTCGACGAAGTCGACACCAAGAAAACAAAGGGTCAGGCATTATGCCTGACCCTTGATCTTGCTCTTTCCAACTCCCGCTGCCTCAGATATTTCCCTACTTTTTCGCCTCTTCCGCAAGGCGCTTTCTGATCTCCCTCTTCAGGATCTTGCCTGCGGGGCTCTTCGGGAGCTCTTCCACTATTATGTACTCCTTGGGGACCTTGAATGGGGAGAGACGGCTTTTCAGGTATGCCTTCAGCTCATCCTTCACTATTGTTTTGCCTTCCTTTGCCACCATTACGGCTGCTACCTTCTCTCCCCACTGGGGGTCGGGCAGCCCGATTACCGCGCATTCCTGCACCTCCGGTCTCGTGTAAAGGATCTCCTCCACTTCCCTCGGGTAGACGTTCTCTCCGCCGGTGATGATCAGGTCTTTTAGACGATCGACTATATAGAAATAATTCCCTTCCTTGAACAGGCCGATATCGCCTGATCTCAGCCACCCGCCTTCCCAGAAGGTATCCGCCGTTGCTTCCTCGTTATAGAGGTAGCCTTTCATTACATTTCTGCCCCTGAAGCAGATCTCCCCTTCCTGGCCCTCTCCGAGCACCTTACCCGTTGCATCCCTGATCTGCAGCTCCATACCATGGACCGGGGTGCCCACAGAGCCCACTACGTGCTTTTCCGGGTATAGATGGTTAAAGGTTACGGGAATCCCTTCCGTCATGCCGTAGGACTCCGAGATGGTGATCCCTGTCTTCTCCTTCCACTGCCTCACTACTTCGAGGGGCATGCTCGACCCTGCGGAGAAACAGTAGCGGAGTTTGCCGAGCCTCGCCTTCAGGTTCTCGACGGTCAGGAGACGGACATAGATGGTGGGCACGGCAAAAAACTTCGTGACCCTGCCTGACGAGGTCGCCTCCAGGACGGGCTCCACATCGAAGGCGGGCATGAGCTCAACGCACCCTGCGCTGTGGATCGTCGATCCCATGATATGGTTCTGACCAAAAACGTGGTTGAAGGGAAGGAAACAGAGGGCACAGTCGTCCTGGGTAGTACGCTCGCTTGCCGCTACCGCGCGGTAGGAAAAATTGATGCCTTCATGGGTGAGCATGACGCCTTTCGGCATGCCCGTGGTCCCTCCGGTATAAAGGACCGCCGCCGTATCCGCCCGGTCCCTGTCGATGGCCTTGAAATCCGCCGAGCCCGTCGCCAGAAGCCCCTCGAAATCTATATCGCCGCCCTGGCAGATCACTTTTTCGATCGTTGCGGGGGCCTTCGATCCCTTCAGATCTCCCAGCCTGAATGGATCGGCAAAGATGATGCGCGGTTTCGCATGATTGAGAAGGAGTGTCAGCTCGTCGGGCGTGAGGCCGCTCGAAAGGGTCACGGCTACCGCCCCTGCTTTGAGGACACCATAATAGAAGGTGACCCATTGGGCCGAGTTTGCGGCGCAGATGGCCACGAGCTCACCGGGTGCAACGCCAAGGTTGATGAGGCCCGTTGCGGCCTTGTTCGCCTGCTGATTAAGTGAGGCGTAGGTGAGTTCCAGCTTGCCCTCACGTATAGCCGGCCGATCCGGGAAAAAATACGCAGATGCCTCAAGATTCGTAGCGACGTTCATGGCGAGTCTCCTTGAATGGTTTTTACGAGACCGGTATTGGCAGGGCTTCCCCCTGATCCAACTTTCGGCCTCCAGAAATAATCTGTATGCTAAAATGTCTATCATGGCCCATGAATCATGTCAATAAATAGGGGAAGGCAAAAACATGAAATATGCGTTATATTATTCTAAACTATCAATCCCAAAGGGACGGCATGACTGAAAAAGAAGAAATAGAGAGGCTTGAAAGAGAGCTGGCCGTAGCCCGCAGGCACATTGCCGATCTCGAGAATCGCGATACCGGGCAGGATTTGAGGGAGGATAACGAGCGCCTGCGAATCATATTCGATTCGATCAATGATGGGGTATTCATTCACGAATGCGATACCGGGGCCCTTGTGGACGTTAACCTCCGCGCCTGTGAAATGTACGGCTACCCCCACGATGAGGTGCTTTTGCTCAAGGCGGGAGACTCGAGCGCAGGAGAGCCGCCTTATACGGATGAAGAGGCCCATAAGAGGGTCCGCCTGGCCGCAGCAGGGGAGCCCCAACTCTTCGAATGGCTTTCGAAGCATAAATCAGGGCGCCTCTTTTGGGTGGAAGTGAGCCTCAGACGGACAACCATCGGGGGCAGGGATTTCGTCCTGGGCACGGTTCGCGATATCGCGGGACGCAAGGAGGCGGAAGATACCCTTCGCTTTGCACAATTTATCATGGACAAGGCTTCCGAGGCGGTCCACGTGATCTCCCCCGACGGCAGGCTCACCTACGTAAATGACGCCCAATGCGAGATGCTCGGATATTCGCGGGATGAGCTGCTCGGGCTCACCATCTCCGATCTCGACCGCGCATATACTCCCGAGGTACATCGCAAATTCTGGGAAAGACTGAGGCGGAAAGGAGCCCTCTCCTTCGAGACTTTTCATAAAAGGAAAAACGGGACCGAATATCCCATCGAGGTAAGGGCGAATTACCTCGTCCGTGAGGGGAAGGAGCTGAGCGTTGCCTTCAGTCACGACATTACCGAGCGAAGACTATCGGAAGAAGCGCTGAAGGAGAGCGAGGAGCGTTTCCACTCCCTCTTCCGTTATATGGCCGAAGGAGTCGCGCTCCATGAAATGGTCTATGGGGAGACGGGAAGGGCCGTCGATTACCGCATCATCGACGTGAACCCCGCATATGAAAGGCATACGGGCATTACACGCAGGACCGCAGTGGGCAGTCTCGCAAGCGATCTCTATGGGGGCGGTAGACCTCCTTACCTTTCGATCTATTCAACGGTAGCAGCCACGGGAAAGTCTTACAGCTTCGAGGCGCGCCACGAGAGCATGAAGAGGGATTTCCATGTCTCCGCCTTCTCCCCCAAAAAAGGTCGGTTCGCCACGATTTTCAATGACATCACAAGCCAGAAACGACTGGAATCCCAGCTTCGCCAAGCTCAGAAGATGGAGGCCGTAGGTACCCTTGCCGGAGGGATCGCCCACGACTTTAACAATATTTTGACCGTAATCTCAGGATACGGCTCTCTGCTCAAAATGGCGGTTGAAAATACGAGCCCTTTGAGATCCTACATAGATCCTATCCTTGCATCCACGGAAAAGGCCGCCAACCTTACCAAAAGTCTTCTCGCCTTCAGCAGGCAACAGCCCGTAAGCCTCACCTCTCTCAACTTGAACCGGGAGATCAAGGCAACCGAAAAGCTCCTGAAGAGGCTTCTTCCCGAGGACGTCGAGCTCAAAACCATTCTTGCCGCAGAAGATGTAGTGATCATGGCTGATCCTACCCAGTTGGAGCAGATCCTCTTCAACCTCGGCACGAATGCGCGGGATGCCATGCAGCGGGGTGGCGCCCTCACGATCGAGACGGGGCTCGTGGAGCTGGATGAAGATTTCATCAAGGCCTACGGCTACGGCGCCCCCGGTATGTATGCCCGCCTTTCCGTCTCCGATACGGGCCTCGGAATGGACGCCGCAACGCAGGAAAAAATCTTCGACCCTTTTTTCACCACGAAAGAGCTTGGCAAGGGCACGGGGCTCGGTCTTTCCACAGTTTACGGGGTAATGAAACAGCATAACGGATTCATCACCGTCTACAGCGAGCCGGGCGCGGGGACGACCTTCCGTCTCTATTTTCCTGCGTTGCAGTCGATGACTTTTGAAAAGAAGCCTGCGCCGCCCGAATTACGGCGGGGAAATGAGACCATTCTGGTCGCTGAAGATAACGGGGATGTACGGCGGCTTATCCGTAGCATACTCACAAAATATGGATATACGGTCTTGGAGGCAGTAGACGGTCAGGACGCGGTAGACCGGATCAGGACCACAAAGCGCATAGACCTCGTGATCCTCGATTCGGTCATGCCCAAGAAGAACGGACGGGAAGTATGGGATGAGGCGCGGACCGTGAATCCCGGCATCAGGGTAATTTTTACGAGTGGCTATACGCGGGACGTGGTGCTCGATAAGGGGATCGAGACGAAAGAGGTTGATTTCATTTCCAAGCCTATCGCCCCCGACGAGATGCTTGCTAAGGTGAGAGAGATTCTCGACAGGTAAACCCCGCCAGTACTGGTTTTCTATAGGGGATCCGCAGGAAAGGAAGGGGCTTATCGAATAAATTATAATAATATCGGTCTATTATCAAAGACATCTTCATTCCGGAAGGGCCCGATATTTCTTCAGCTCGGTCAATATGATATAATAGAATCCGGGAGCGAGCATTACATCGTCCCATGCCTTTCGTCCCATCGCGGTTTACGCGGTGTAGCCGGCCCTTAATACGCGCGTTAGGGGTCACATCCGGTTCGAATACATGAGGCACAAAGAAGATGATCTCAGAATTTGCCGCCCCACTCAGAATCGACGCGTAGTTTAAGAAAGGGCTTATGACCGGAATATCAGGCCCCACTGCAGGCAAAGGTGAATTTTTGATATGAAAAAAATCGCAGAGAGTGTAATGGCAATTACTCCTGAAGAAATAGAATTTCAAGCGCCTTCTTCTGAAAAGATATCGTCTTCGGACACGGGTGAGATATCACCTGCGGAAGTTGTCGTTGCAGCAGCCGCCGCTGATGAATCATTTCAATAGGCACAGGAGCTCGAGGCGAAGGAAGACCGGAGTCAGCCGCAAGGGAAGAGAAGTGTGCCCTTCGGGGTGAAGCTTTCCAATTTGGCGGCCCCCCGTGACGACATAAAGGGGAAACTTTACCTCGAGATACTGCGCCTCTTTAGGGAATGGGCCAATGTCGACACCGGCCCGAACGGCGTGACCATGCCCTCCCTGGATTCGGTGAGAAAGGCCATATTCCTGGGGCAGACCTTTGTGTGGCGCCGCACCGGTGTTCCCTACCGACTCGTGGTGGCGAGAGACCACCTCGCCTACAGCGATGCCGGTTATGACAAGATAGATTATATAATCTTTATTTATGCGGAAGTAAATTATACAAAGACCACCCGGAACGCAAAGGATTATGAGGCCGCAAAAGAGACAGCCCTGGAGTTCCGCGATCTGGTGGACACTTTCCTCGTCCGTGCGGGAGTAGCCGAAGAGCTGAAAGCCTACGAATTCAGGCTCGGAAGCAACGGATAGGCACGACCCCGGAGCCTGAGCGGCCTTAAGGGTCAAGGCCTCCTCTCCCTGAACCTCTTTCTTCGGAGGAAAATTCATCGGAGCAATTACGAACCAGACACTTTCACATACATCACAATTCTCGCAAAGTTCCCGCTCCAAGCCCTGTCATCTCTGCTCCTTTTAACCAATGCCTTCTTTCTTGCCGGAGACGGATTAGTTACATTCCGCGAATTGTTTTATAAGTTTCCTTTTGAGATATTTAGGTGTAGTATTAGGTGTCCCCCTTGAGGGCAATAAATGATCCGGAAGATGGACGAACTACCCGAGACGCTTTACCATGCCTGCATTAACTGGAAAAACAGCCTCATCTGTGGAGAAAAGCCCTATCTTGTTGCAAAAGGAAAATATGATGATGAGAGGCAGTAGGATCAATGGATTCGTGTGTTTTTGCTTTGTTCTTATTCTGACCGCCGGCTTCACCCTGGGGGCCCTGGAAGCGTTCGCCCTGACGCCCTATGATACAATGACAGGCGAGCTTATCAAATCCGATAAGTGGCTCTCCTACGAGAATGTGCGTGTCATTGACATGAAAACCGGCGATGGGAGGATGCACCTCGGCGTCAGAAGCGCCGCCCTCTCGACCCAGCCGGTGTTGAGCGCCCTCACCTTCGTAAATCCTTCGGAAAAGACGAAATTCGGGGCGACCATTACTCCCAAGGACCATTTCAATCCGACCACCGGGGATGGTCCTCATACCATGGCCGCCGTGGGGGGAATCTTCTACAACAGCTCCGACTCCACCGACTGCACGAACGATGTACTCGGCCAGGTGGGGATAGGGAATCCCTCCTACACCGAGAGCGGGCAGATTCTCTATTGGAACGTGGTGAGATTCACCAACTCGGATTGCACGGAAACCCAAGTGTTGCAAGGGGGCGCCTTTGACGGCGCCGTGACGGTGGGGACTCCCTACCCCGTGACCATCGAGTGGGACGGCACCACGATGACCTTCACCTATAACAGCGAGACTCACACCTTCACGCCCGGCGGGACGAGAAACCCTCCCAACTCCTCGTTTAAAGGGCTCCTTACGCGTGTGTCTAATAATGCGGGCAAGGAGGCCTATATCGCCGCCTATTTTGACAACGTCTATGCAAACGGCCCCGGCGGCTACGTTCTCTACGACGACTTTGGGTCCGATCCGATCGACCAGTCCAAATGGACTACCTACGAGTTTGTCAGGAAGCTCAAGGCCGACGACAGGCACCTCATCCTGCTGGCCCGGGGCACCACGGACTCCGCCACCTATACCGCGAACCTCCTCCCGATAAAAGACCCTGACTCCGTATGGGCCATTCAGGCGACTGTACGGGCCCCCATACTCGACTACACCACAAATACTCTGGGTCATGCCATAGTCGGCGTAGGGGGCCGGTTTTTTAACGACGGCACCCTGGGCGACGGTTATATCGGCGATATCGGCGCATTCGTACGGCTCCAATCCATGGCGGACGGGAGCAAAATATGCCGCTGGAAGGTAACCCGTTTCGTAGGTTCGACCGATTATGACCAGGAGGAGATCTCGAAGGGCGAGCTGGGCGCCGTCTCGATTACCGGCTCCTACAGACTCTCCGTAACCTGGGACGGAACAAAATTCGTGTTTGCGGGAGGCGGCAAGACCGGCTCCTTCGTGGTGCCCTCTGAATTACTAGTGAGCGCCGTCCCTGCCAAAGGGCCCATGAAGGCCCTCTACAGCGCCATCACCCGGCCTGAGGTGGACGGGACGGCAATGGGCTATTTCACCAATGTGAGCATTGGGACAGGGACCGTCCCGCGCTTTCTCGATGTGGGGGTAACAGGAAGCGGTACCGTAAAGGGCAGCCCCCCGGGCATAAACTGCACCGCTTCGGGCGCTCAATGTGCCCAGGCGTTCCAGACCGGCAAAATTGTGAACCTCACCGCAAGGGCGGGCACGGGATACGTGTTCGAGACATGGGGAGGGGCCTGTTCCGGTACGAGACCGACCTGCGCGGTGACCATGGATAATTCAAAGTCAGTGACAGCTGTTTTCTCTTCCAACCCCACCCTTTCGGTCGCCCCGGTGACGAGGAACTTCGGAAGTGTAAAGGCAGGCACCGTAAAATCGGTCACCGCCCTCTTTACCGTACGGAACAAGACGACGAAAGGGTTCGCCAATCTGGCAATCGCTTCCGTGAATCTTACGGGAGCCACCCCGGATTACACCCTTACGGCGAACACGTGCGACGGCGCTACCCTTCAGGCCAACAAGACATGCACGTTTAAGGTGGTCTTTCAACCGCCAACTGCGTCTGATGCTCCCAAGACCGCCCAGATTACCTTCACCTCCAACGACCCCGCCGCTTCTCCGACGGTGACGCTCACGGGGAAGGGAATCCAATAAGTAAACCGGTCAAAACTTCCCATACGTGACGGGGCGCGGCAGGAAAAAAATTCTGCCGCGCCCCGTCACATTTTAACTTAAGCCATTTCAGGCATGGACTTTCTTCTCCTTCTGGAGCCGCCTCTTCTCCTCATCCCTGATCTCCCTCCTTAAGAGCTTCCCCACTTTCGACTTGGGCAGCATATCCCTGAACTCAATGTAATGGGGGATCTTATAGGGCGCGAGGCGGTCCCTGCACCATTTCGTGAGCTCGCTGCTGCCCACGCCTTTGGCATCTTCTTTCAATACCACGATCGCCTTGATTCGCTCGCCCACCCGCGGGTCGGGAATGCCTACCGCGCACGCGCCTATCACCGTCGGGTGGTCCTGGAGGACCGCCTCGATCTCGGAGGCCGATATACGGTATGCCTTATACTTGATCGTATCTGCCGTCCTCTCCACAAACTCGAGCTCCCCGTCCTCGTTCATCTTCATGAAATCGCCCATACGGTAATAGATGTCCCCGTTTAAGGCCACGAAGGAGCGCTCCGTCTCCTCCGGTTTTTTCCAGTAGCTCTTGATCGTATAGGGCGAGGTGACCATAAGCTCGCCTACTTCGCCCTGCGCCACCGGCTCCATCGTGACCTGATCGCCCAGGATGCATTTCCTCGACCGAAGCGGTGAGCCCACCACGGTCGGCTTCGGCTCCTTATCGAGAAGGCTGTAGGTCACGTGGCCCACCTCGGTCGACCCATAGACCTGATAGATGGGCACCCCATATTTCGCCTTCCAGGTTTTGTAGACCTCGGCAGGCAATACGTCTCCCCCGCAGTAGCAGAATTTGAGGGACGAGAGGTCGTACTGGTCGACCCTGTCGTTTTCGAGGATCATGCGGTAGAGGGCAGGGACGCCCAGCATCCACCCCACCTTGTACCGTTCTATTGCCTTCAGGGTAGGGTCGACCTCGGGGGTCGGCATGAGGATCACCTTGTTCCCGAAATTGAACCCGAAGGCGATGGTGAAGCCTTTTGCCATGATATGGAAAAGGGGATTCACCATGAGCACCGTCTCCTTCGACTCGGTCATGTGGCCCGGAAGCAGGTCCCCCATGATATCCCTGATATAGGAGACCTCGCCCATGTGACTTCCCGGCACCCCCTTGGGAAAACCCGTGGTGCCTCCTGTGTACATGATATAGGCAAGGTCCGTCCACGGATTGATCTCGATCTTGGGCGGCTTCGGCCAATTCTCTTTGATAAGCTGCCAGAAAGAGTAGACCTCGTTGCCTTTTTCTATCTTTCCATGGGGAATCTTGTCGAAGAGCCGTCCCACCACCTGTTTCCACATGGGGATCAGCTCCACGAGGTTGGTGATGATGACGCGCTCGAGGTGGGTCTTTCTCATGACCTCCCTGATGTAGACGAAGTTCGTGTCGAGGCAGATCACGGTCTTTATGTCCGCATCTTCGATCATGTACTCGATCTCATAAGCCGTATAGATGGGCGACACGGGAACCATGACCGCACCGATCTTGTTGATGGCGAAATTTGCGATGATCCACTGCGGGCAGTTGGGGATGTAGAGCATGACCCGGTCCTGGGGCCTGACCCCGATCTTCGCGAGGCCCGCGGCAAACCGGTCGATGAGCATGGTCAGCCTTCCGTAGCTGAAGCGCTCCCCCAGGTAATAGAGTGCCGTGTTTCCCGGCTCCTTCTCGCACATCTCGTCAAAACGGGAAAAGGTATATTCTTCCTTGTAGAGTTCCATCATCAGGCTCCTTTATACCCCAAAATATGCGGATTTTACATCCGGGTTGTCGAGCAGCTCCTCCTTCGTCCCTGAGAGCACACTCGAGCCGTTCTCCAGAATATAGCCCCTGTCGATGATGGGGATCACCGGCCGGGCGTACTGCTCCGTCACGATGATGGTAATCCCCTTGGTGTCCCTTATGGCCCTTGTCCCATTCACCACGATATCCTGGTAGGCCGGCGAGAGGCCGAGGAGCGGCTCGTCGAGAAGGAGTATCTTGGGATGGGCCATGAGGGCCCTCCCGATGGCGAGCATCTGCTGCTCCCCTCCACTCAAGAACCCTCCCTGTCGGGAGAGGTGGTCTTTCAGCCTGGGAAAAAGGTCGAGGACATATTCCAGGTTCTCCTTCGTCTCTTTCCGGGTGGAGAGGTAGGCCCCGATCTTCAGGTTCTCGAGGACCGAGCTTTCGGGAAAGATGCGTCTCCTCTCGGGACAGAGGACGATGCCGAGCCTCGCCCTCTCGTGGGGTTTGACTTTTGTGATATCCACCCCGTCGAGGAAGACGCCCCCGTAAAGGGATATCCTCTCTCCGCCGCGCATCTCTTCCTTTTTTCTGATATCGATGATAATCCCGGAGAGGGCGTACATGAGGGTGCTTTTCCCCGCGCTGTTCGACCCGAAGATGCCGATGATGGATCCCTCTTCGCAGGCGAGGCTCACGTTATTGAGGGCGAGCATGTTTTCGTAGAATACCATCAGTTCGCGGCCTTCAAACATGGCTACACCTCCTCGCTTCCGAGATAGGCTTCCCTAACCCGTTTATCCTGGATGACCTCCGTGTAATCTCCCTCCGCGATCTTTTCCCCGAAATTGAGGGCCATTACCCGGTCGGCCACCCTGAAAAGCTCTCTCAGTCTGTGCTCCACCATGATAAGGGTGATGCCGTCCATCTTGAGCTTCTCTATGAGCGGCAGCATTCCGGCGATCTCGCTCATGCTCAAGCCCGAGAACACCTCATCGCAGAAAATCACATCGGGTCTGAGCGCCATGCACCTCGCCAGCTCGAGCCTCTTCTGATATCCCGTGGGCAGCGTGGAGGCCAGCTTATAGGGGACCCTCGAATCTCGCTCGAAGCCGATCTCTTCCAGTATGTCGACTGCCACCGTGTCCCTGTCGCCGTGCCTGCCTCCCCCGCGCCATCCTCCGAGTTTCTTCGCCCGGGGAGACCACAGGGGGATGATGAGGTTCTTGTAGGCGGGCAGCGAATAATAGGGCCTCATAATCTGAAAGGTCCTCGCCACGCCGATGCGGGCTATCTTATGGGCGGGCCATCGGGTGATATCCTCGTCCCTGAG
Organism: Syntrophorhabdaceae bacterium; assembly: GCA_036504895.1. Lineage (NCBI taxonomy): Bacteria > Pseudomonadati > Thermodesulfobacteriota > Syntrophorhabdia > Syntrophorhabdales > Syntrophorhabdaceae > Syntrophorhabdaceae bacterium. The sequence continues at coordinate 41,470 of DASXUJ010000006.1, read as the reverse complement.
CGCGACCCGTCCCGCGTCCGGTTTGATGAACCCCGTAATGCAGTTGATCAGCGTCGTCTTGCCCGAGCCGTTCGGCCCTATGATGCCGTAAATCTCGCCCTGGTACACGTCGAAGCTGACGTCCATGAGGGCCTTTAAGCCCCCGAAGGACTTGGAGATACCGTGGGTGGAGAGAATGACGGTTTGGCTCATACCTTCACCAACCTTTCGAACTGGTGGTACTTCCTCTGGAGATAGACCATGAGCCCCTCGCTCTTGAATACGATAAAGCCCGTGAGCGCCGCGCAATAGATCACGATCCTGAAGGTGCCGAAGAACCTCAGGAATTCAGAGAGGGGGACGAGGATGAAACAGCCTATCACGGCCCCCACCAGGGTTCCTCCCCCGCCCATCACCACCGCGGCGATAGGGATAATGGAGAAGTCGAGGGCGAAGAGCGAGAGGCCCGCCCACATGTAGAGATGGGCGATGTAGGCCCCGCTGAAGCACCCCATAAAAGCGGCGATGAATACGGCGAGTGATTTCATGGAAGTCACGTTGATGCCCGAGGCCCTCACCGACTGGTCGTTGTCCTTGACGCCCCGGAGCACGAGGCCGAGGTCCTCGTTTACGAGCCGCCTCATGCCGAAGAGGGCGAGGAGCATGACGATGATGATCATATACTGCTCCGTGTAGTCTCCCGGAAAGCTGTCGACCCCCGATATGCCGTTCGTCCCCCCGAGGATGTCGAAAGCCTCGATGATTCTCGACAGGAGGATGGGATAAAGAAGGGTGACGATGGCAAAATAGACGCCCCTCAAAGGAAGGCACGGCAAGATGAGTAAGGTACAGACGCCGGCGCCGCACACGGTGGCCAGCGGAATGGAGAGAAAGATGGGCAAGGAGAGATAGACGTTGAATATAGCGGTGAGATAGCCCCCCACGCCGATAAACAGGGCGCCGCCCAGGCAGACGAGACCCACATAATTCGCCAGAAAATCAAAGGCCAGGGCAAGTATGGCGTAGACGCACATGATATTGACCACCCGTTTCCAGTAGGGTGCGAGCTCGAGGACCAGGGGCAAAGCCAGCACCCCTACAATAAGCAGCAGCCTCGGTCCCACAAGGTATCCGATCTCTTCGAATGACGAAATGGCGTATATACCCTCGGTTCTCACCTTGAGTCCCCGGTCGATCCTTTCGTTTCGTGTCATTTCCATGGCTTACACCCTCTCTTCGAGCTGCTTCTGCTTCCCGAATATGCCGGAAGGCTTGACGAGGAGCGTTACGATGATGGCGAGAAGGGCCACGACCATGAGGAAATGGGTCGAGACGAGGGTCTCGGTGAGGATCTGGGCGAAGCCGATGATGAAGGAGGCAACGATAGTCCCGCTCCAACTCCCCAGGCCCCCTATGATGCAGACCGCCACCGCGAAGATGAGCACGTTATACCCCTGCTCCACCACGATGTTGCCGAGAGGCAGGAGCAGGACCGCGGCGAAGGCGGCGAGTCCGGAGCCTATGGCGAGTGAGATAATGGCGGTCATGTCCGAATCGATCCCCAGCATCATGGCCGCCCTTTCGTCCTGGGCGATGCCGCGCAGGGCAAGGCCGATCTTGTTAAAGCGGGTAAAGAGAAAGAGGAGGACAAAGGTCAGAATCCCCGCCGCCACGATCAAAAGTCTTTGGTAATCGACCGCCACCCCCGCGATGGTCGTGGAGCCGTTGATAAAGACGGGAAGGGTATAGGTCATGCCCCGGAGCCCTCCCCACCGCAAACCTTCGATGATTGCGAGGCCGATGGCATAGGTGCCGATGATCTCGGAGATCTCCATACCCCTTATCCTCATGATGATGAACCGGTAGATCATGGCCCCGATAAAGCTTGTCGCCGCGATGCCGAGCAGTATGGAGACCACATAGGGAAGACCCGCCTTATTGAGGAAGATCCAGACGAGATAGCCCGCGGTGATGTAGAGCGCTCCATGGGCAAAATTCGGCAGTCGCGAGATACTGTAGACGAGCGCGAAGCCGAGGGAGAGCAGGGAGAGTACAATGCTGTTGATGATGCCGTATATGAGGATTTCCATGGGTAACCCCCTTTCAATATGCCTACTTCATCCACGGGGGCAGGAGGATCTTGCCTTCCGCGACGGAGGCGGGGAAGACTTGGACCCGCTTCCCGTTCTGCCACTGGAGGATACAGGTCACCGCGCCCTCTTTGGGGTCCATGGATGAGATTATCTGGTGCGATTTCTTGTCGAAGCGCATCCTGCCGTAGACGCCTACCATATCGAGATTCTCGAGGGCCGGGATCACCTTTTCCGCATCGATGCTTCCCGCCTTCTCGATCGCTTCTTTCAGTTGATAGACCGCCATATAGCTCGATGAAGTGCCGTACCCTTCGGGCTCGAGACCATATTTTTTATTGTAGGCATTCACGAATTTCATGGTCCACGGCGTGATCTTTGCCGGCGCGTTGCCTCCGTTGACAAGGTTCACGATGAGGTACTCCCCTTTGCCGGATGTGGCCTTCCAGAACCCCGGCTGCTCCGCCGCGTTCACGAACCCTACGGGGATCGACTTCATTTTCAGGTCACTCCACTGCTTGAGGAGCACGGCGCTCTCGGGCATGTCCATCCAGAGGAAGAGTATCTGGGCGCCCTTTTTCCCCGCGTCATGGAGACCCATGGAATAATCGACCGTCCCTGTGGGATAAATCTTCAGGTCGATTACGCTCCACCCCTTCTCGCTCAAGGCCTTTTTCATAAATTCGCCGCCTTTGCGGGCATGCTCCACATCCTGGACCATGATGTAGGCCTTATTGAAGCCGTTCGTTTTCCTCATACCTTCGAGAAGGGTGACGAACTCGGTCATCATGACTCCCGAGTGGCTCGAGTTCCGGAAGCAATATTTGTATTTTTTGTAGTTGTCTTCCACTTTTTTGTGATAGAGGGGAGTGAGCGCGCCGGTAGTCAGGATGCTCACTTTTTTGTACTTCGACAGGAGGTCCATGGCGGCAAGGGCCGCCTCCGAACGGATGGGTCCTCCTATGATAAAATCCGCTTTCTTATCGAGAACCAGTTTTTCCAGGGCAAGGAGCGCTTCACTCACAGGGACGCCTGGTTCCAGATCGCGCGTATCGATGACCTCCACTTGGAAGGGCCGCTTTTTCCCTGCCACGTTGACCCCTCCCGCGCTGTTAATCTCCTCCACCGCGAGCTTCACCCCCCGCTCCGCATCCCAACCGTAGAGAAAGGCGGTGGATAAGGGCGCTCCGATGATGATCGGTTTCTCGGCCGCGCCGGTAAAGCACGGGACCGCGCAAAAAACCAGGACCAATGCAATCGCACAGAAACCTGCTCGCTTCATAATGCCCCCTTTTTTGTCTGACCTTCTTTAAATCTCTTTTTTCCACACTTCCCCTATGCCGTGAGCCGCATCATGACCACGGGAGCAATAGTTGTGCCACTATCGGTTCATAAGGGATATTCTTCTGATTACGAGGGGTTAAGGTAGTAATATGTGAGGAAATGCGTGGGTGTGATGAAAAATATTATCTAAAATTGAAAGAATTTTTCACATCTCCTTTCTTTGGACAGGTCCGGGGGCAGACCCGGTGATACCGTAGGTCTTGAGTTTCTGGCGTAGCGTGGGCCTGGTGATGCCCAGAAGGGCGCAGGACTTGCCGAAATGCCAGTGGGTGCGGTTCAGGATCGAGATAATATGCTCCCTCTCCACGTCGCCGAGACTCTGCTCAATACCCTGTGCCGTCTCCCGACCCGGATGAGGTGTTGATTTCTTGCCGAGCATGGGACCCACCGACTCTTCCATAATGCAATCGCCCTGTGTCTTGATGGCCGCATGGGTGAGGACGTTCTCCAGCTCCCGCACGTTTCCCGGCCAGTCATATGTCCTCATTCTGCTTATGGCCTTCTCCTCTACCTTGGTGATATCTTTTCTGAGGTCCCGGTTGATGCGCCGGAGAATGTGGGCTACCAGGAGCGGAATATCCGCCTTCCTTTCCCTGAGAGAGGGCACTTTGATGGTAGCAACGCTCAGCCTGTAATAGAGGTCCTTCCTGAACAGCCCCGATTCCGCCATATTCCACAGGTCTTTATTCGTAGCGGCGATCACTCGCGCGTCAGACTTGATCTTCCTCTCTCCCCCCAGGCGCTCGATCTCTTTCTCCTGGAGGAACCGGAGGAGCTTCGACTGAAGCTCGAAGGGGATCTCCCCGATCTCGTCGAGAAAAATAGTCCCTGCTCCGGCCAGCTCGAATTTCCCCTTCCGGGCCGTGACGGCGCCCGTAAACGCCCCCTTCTCGTGGCCGAAAAGCTCGCTCTCCAGGAGGGGCCCCACGATGGTGGAGCAGCTTATCGCCCGGAAAGGGTGGTGCTTGTACGGGCTGTTGCAGTGGATCGCCCGGGCGATCAGCTCCTTGCCCGTTCCCGTCTCGCCCTCGATAAGGACGGTGACCCTGTTATCCGAAAGGACCCCGATGGTCTTGAAAATCTCTTTCATCGACCTGTCTCTCCCCACCAGCTTGCCCTCCGCGTAGGGAAGGGAGCAATCGACGGCGAGGTCGTCGCAGCGGCACGGCGTATCGAGTGATTTCAGGGCCTTGTCGATCGCCCGCTCGAGCTCGTCGGCATCGAGCGGCTTGGCGATATAATCGAAAGCCCCCCGCTTGACCGCTTTGATCGTGATATCCATATCGTGGAAGGCCGTAATGATGATAATATTCTTCCTGCCCTGGCCGACCAGCGTCTGGAGCACGTCGAGACCGTTCATATCGGGAAGCCTTATGTCGAGGATAATGACATGGGGATCGAAAAGGGTGCATTGGCGCAACCCCTCGGCCGCGGACATGGCTGAGGCCGTGGCATACCCTTTTTCGGAGAGAAACATCTCCAGGGACTCGAGGAGCGCCCGCTCGTCATCGATAATGAGGATCCGCTTCTCCTTCACGTTGCCTCCTTGAGAGGTATGGTAAGGCTCACCCGGGTTCCATGGGGTTTTACGTTGGTTATGGTCCCTGTCCCTCCGTGGGCCTCGATTATCCTTTTGACATTTGAAAGCCCGAGCCCCGTGCCCTTTTTCTTGTTGCTGAAAAAGGGGTCGAACACATAAGGGAGGTCCTCCTTGCTGATGCCGGGTCCGTCGTCGGTGATGTCGATCCTGAGCGCCGCGGGTCTGCCCCTGGTCCTGCCCGTGGCGACCTCTATATTTCCCCCTTCTGTAAGGGCATCGATCGCATTGAGAAGGACGTTGATGAATCCCTGCTCGATCTTTTCCTGATCGAGGCCCGTCTCGGGAACAGTCCCTGTGTACCGCTTCTTCACGGTGATCCCCTTTTCCCTGATCCTCTCATCCATGACGTCGAGACAGGCATCCATCACCGTGTTTATTGAAAGGGAACGCAGGTTTAGCCTTAAAGGCCTGGCAAAATCGAGCATCTCATCGAGAATCCGCTCGAGGCGTGAGATTTCATGGACGATAATCTCCATTCGTCTCTTGTTGTTCCCGTCGAGGGCCGCGTTCTTGAGGATAATCTGGCTGTTCATCTTGACCGATGAAAGGGGGTTTCTGATCTCATGGGCAAGGGATGTGGTCAGCTTTCCGATATGGGCGAGACGCTCCGATTCCCTGATCCTCTTCTCCGTCTCCATGCGCTCCGTAATGTCCCTGCAGATGCCTGCCACGGCAAATTCGCCCCGGTAGAGAATCCTCTTCACCTTGTTCTCCGTAGGCAGGACATCGCCGTTCTTGTGACGGCGCAGATAGACGTAAAGGTCGTCCGTATCCTCGCCAGTCATCCTTTTCTCGTAAAGCCTCTGCACCGTGGGAAGGGATTTGGCGGCCACGATCTCCGTATAGGCCTTCCCGACGATCTCATTGGGCTCATAGCCGTGGAGGTCGCAGAACGCCTGGTTGGCGAAGACGATATGGCCTGCCTGATTCACGAAGTAGCCGTCATTGATCTCTTCCACGAGGACCCTGTATTTCGACTCCGATTCCCCGAGCTCCCTGGTCCTCTTCTCCACCTCCCGCTCGAGGCCCTGGGCATGCTCTCTGATCTCTTTCTCATGGAGGGATTGATAATAGTTGCTGAATTTCTTTATCGTGTAGAGAAGGCAGTCGTTCGTCCGCTCCAGGGCATCCCGCAGGTCCTCCCCCTCAAGCTGGTGGAGAAGGATAGGCACCAGAACGGTCCGGTAAAGGTCGTAGGCATGCTGCACCTCGGAGAGGGAAAAACCCCCTTCGAGCCTGATGTTGGTAATCCACTCGATATGGGCATCAACCCTCGACCTGTCGCCATGGACCAGAGCGGTGTGGATCGCGTCATTCGCCGCGGCCACGGTGCTGAATAGCTCCGCGACAGGCCTTCGGCTATACTTCTCACTCACCGCGCCATGGAGGCGGTCCACCCACGTTTCAATGATCTGCCTGCGAAAATCAGTGAGGATCTCCGAAAGATCCATAGTAGTGATAATAGCCCATGAAAAGAAAATGTCAAGTGATTATGGCAACTTCTCGTTCGCACTCCGCGGTTGCGGCTCTTCCGATTGTATCCAGTGTCCGGACCGGGACCACTCCTCCCAGGCAGAATCGCCTCTCCGGCCTCCCGAAGACCACGCAGGAACCTCGTCCCGGGCGATGGTAAAAGCCCCTGTTTCCCTCATCTCTTTCATTTCCCAGGCCGCCGTCGGACATCCTTTAAGGCCCTCCGGACACAAGGGTCGACGATCAGTATTCTTGTTTTAAGGCCTGCCGCCGGCATAAGTCCTCCTCTATATGCACGGTCTTTCTGATCCGCTTCATCAGTACTTCACCTGTCTGCGTGGAAAATATGATTTTTCTCCCGGAGGTTCCCCCGATATGGCTCGCGTGGAGCTTGAGCCCTTCCCGAAGGAGGGCTTGCCTCGCGGCTTCTATATTCTGCTTTCCCACGGATACATTGCGCCTGTCGGGACCCGTCACGAGAATGTCGGACCCGCCGAACACTTTTACCTCCAGCTCTGCCGGGTACGCCCCTTTATCGATGAACCATGCGATCATCGCTTTAATGGAGCAGTCCGCATAGCGGAAGGCATCCTCACAATTTGGAATGCATGCTTTGCGGCGGCACCGGGGCAGAAGGATATGGCAAATGCTTCCGATCACAAGACGGGCGCAGTACATGGTTACCGAAACGCAGGAGCCGAGGACGGTGGCTACCCGTACCGGTGTTTCGGAGAAATAGAGCTCCCCCGGCTGAAGGTATAAGAGGGGCAGCTCCGTCCGGGGCGCCTTCACGCAATTTTCCTGTAAACCGTCGGACCTGCCTGAATGAGGGGGAGGTTCATGCCGTGAAGGTTTTCGGAATGGCCCATGAAGAGGTAACCGCCGCTTCTAAGGTAGCGGCACAATCTCGTGATGAGCCGCTCCTGGGTCTGCCTGTCGAAGTAGATGATCACGTTTCTGCAAAAAATTATGTGGACCGCCTCTTTGATGTCATAATGGTCATCCATAAGGTTGACTCTGCGAAACTCCACCCTGGACCGTATGAGGGGCGCTATCTTCACAAGTTGTCGCGCCCTGTCCTTACTTCTCAGGAGGTATTTTTTCTTCAGCTCCGCCGGGATGGGCGCGGCCTGCTCCTCCTCGTAAACCGCTTTTTTTCCCGCCTCGATCATGCGGGTCGAGATATCCGTGGCAAGCACGGAGTAGTCATAACCCCGACGAGTCCAGCCGAATTCATTGAGCACCATGGCGAGGGTATAAGGCTCCTCACCGGAGGAGCATGCGGAGCTCCACACGAGAAGCCGTTCCTCGATCCCGGCGCCGCTGTGGTCGAGTAATTCCGGAAGAACAGTATTGATCAGGTAATCGAAATGGTCGGACTCTCTGAAGAAATCCGTCTTATTCGTGGTCACCAGGTCGATCATGGGAACAAGCTCCCGCTCCATGCCGGCGGCACTGAAAAGATAGGCGCAATACTCTTCAAAGGTCACGAAATTAAGGGCCTTCAGCCTCTTGTGGAGGCGGGCCTTCAGCATTGTCTTTTTGGCCTCCGCCATTTTGATGCCGCATTTTCGGTAGATGAGGCTGCTCAGTCTCACAAAATCCCCGGAACTGAGGGGTGCGCCCTGTGCAGGCGCACCCGTAACCCTGTCAGCTGCTGATCGAACCGTCACTTTTAAGGATCCTCCTCACTTATATCCTTTCGAAATCTTCGTCACCAAAGCCGCTCTGGTCAGATAGGTTCAGGGAAAAACCCCGCGCCTTACCGTGACCGTTCCCTTTATCCCTCACAAGCTCCGGTACGGGGATAACCTTTCTCCTTGCCTCTCCCGCCCTCAGTCCTGCCTGCTCCGCCTGCACAAAAGCCGCTCCCCGGGAAGAGGCCTCCGTGCGATAGTCCGAATGGGTTCTGAAAAAGCCCATGGTGCCCTGCAGCTGGGCCGATTGGGACGACAGCTCCTCCGACATGGAAGACATCTCCTCGGCGGCGCCGGCGTTCTGCTGTATCACCTGATTCAGCTGCTGGATTGCGGTATTCACCTGAGAAGCGCCCGCGTTCTGCTCCACACTCGCCGCGGCGATCTCCTGGACAAGCTCCGCAGTCTTCCTTATGTCGGGCACCAGTTTATCGAGCAGGCCCCCGGCCCTTTCCGCTTTCTCCACACTGGAGCGGGAAAGCTCGCTGATCTCTCCCGCGGCCCCTTGGCTCCTCTCAGCAAGCTTACGGACCTCGGACGCCACCACCGCGAACCCTTTGCCGTGTTCCCCTGCTCTCGCCGCTTCTATGGCGGCGTTGAGGGCGAGGAGGTTCGTCTGCCGGGCGATCTCCTCGATAATCGTGATCTTCCCCGCGATCTCCTTCATGGCCCGGACCGTCTCCTCCACCGATTTCCCGCTCTCCCTCGCATCCTCCGCCGATTTCAGGGCGATCCTTTCGGTCTGCTGGGCACTGTCGGTATTCTGTTTTATGTTCGATGCCATCTGCTCCATGGAGGCGGATGCTTCTTCCGCCGATGCAGCCTGTTCCGATGCACCCTGGGAGATCTGTTCGGCCACCGCGCTCATCTGGCTGCTGCCCCCCGCTACCTGGGTAGTCGCCTCCTGAACGCTGCCCACGATTTCGCTGATCCGCTCTACCATTTTGGCCAGGGCCTTCATCAGGTCGTCCCGGTCAGAGCGGGCCTTTACGGTTACGGTAAGGTTCCCTGCGGCGATCTCTTCGGTGGCGGCGGTCACCTCCTTCATGGCATCTATAAGGAGGTTCACGTTCCCGATAATCTCTTTAAAATCACCTTTGTAATCTTCGGTAATCTTCGGGGGGACATCGCCCTTGGATATGCGGTCCACATATTCGGCTGCCACGTTGAGGGGTCCTATCACCGCGTCGAGAGTCCCGTTCACGCCTTCGATGATCCTCCGGTAGTCCCCCTGGTGCCTTGACGCGTCTCCCCTGACATCGAGCTTTCCTTCGAGGGCCGCCCCCACCAGCATCCCGGCGTCTGTCACAAGCGCACCTATATGATCTATGCAATTATTCAGATTGTTCTTGATCTCTTTGAAGTCTCCCTTATAATCCTCTTCGATCCTCAAAGGTATGTCTCCCTTCGAGATGCGGTCCACATACTCTGCGGCCACGTTGAGGGGGCCTATCACTGCATCGAGGGTCCTGTTCACGCCCTCCATTATCTTCCTGAAATCTCCCTGGTGGCGCGCCACATCGGCCCTTGCATCGAGCCTGCCCTGAACCGCCTGGCCTACCAGCTCGTCCGCGTCCGATATGAGCAGTTTTATGTTCGCGGCCATAGTCCCGAAAGAGCGGGAGAGCATTCCCATCTCGTCCTTTCTCTCCCCCTCTACCACCACATCCGTCTGTCCCATGGCCAGCTTGTCGGTTGCAGTCACCAGGTCCTGGAGGGGTTTCCTGATACACTGGGTAATCTTCAAAGAAAGTAGTACGAGCACCCCTGCCACTACGAGAAAAATGATGCCCGTGGTAGTCACCTTCTTCCAGAAAAGGGCATTCACGTCGTCCACATAGATACCTGACCCGATCACCCATCCCCAGGGCTCAAAACCTTTCACGTATGAAACTTTGGGCACGGGGTCCTTTACTTCCGGCTTGGGCCAGAGATACTCGAGGAATCCGGCCTTTGAGCTCTTCACGATATCGGTGAATTCGACGAATATCCTCCTGCCCTTGGGATCCCTGTTATCCGAAAGGTCCTTTCCTTCAAGCTCCGGCTTAAAGGGGTGCATCACCATCGCGGGACGCATATCGTTGATCCAGAAATACTCTTTCCCGTCATACCTGAGACTTCTCAGCGTACTGATGGCCATGCGTTTCGCCGCATCCTCCTTCATACTGCCTTCTTTGACAAGCCGGTAGTAATGGTCGGCTATACCTGCGGCTGACTCGACCACATGTTTTGTCTTGAGCTTCTTCTCTTCAAGCATGCTGGTCCTCAGCGACAGGACAGAGTATGCCTCCATGATCAGGAGGCTCGCCAAACCCGCGAGCACGATGATCCTGAGCTTGTTCTGAATCTTCATGTTCTCCAGAAATCTCTTCATAACATCCTCCCTTGTGCCTCCATACTCCCTCAAATGTTAAAATCACCGGAAGCGGACGACGGGCCTCCCTTCCCGTCCTCCACCCCGCGCCTAATATCTTTCAAACTCTTCATCGCCCTTTTCATCCGTGCCCAAATCCAGGGCATATCCCCTGTGGCTCTTATTCTTTCCAGGAAGGGATGCAGGCTTTCCCCCATGGGCCGCCACCCGGATGTTGCCGGAGGAAGCAGCTATTTCCCGGCTTTCGCCTTCCCTCTTCTCCCTTCCTGCAGGATTCGCCCAAGAAAATAATTCTCATTCTTCATCTGCATACATTTGCCGGGCGCCCGCCGGCCCCTGTCCAGGGGCAACGAGTCCGGCTCCGGCGATTGTCTTTCTTGTCTACAAGGATAATCGGGTAATTAATTAAAGGGATTAAGTCTGAGTGATACTATATAACTATATAGGTAATATAGACGATATCTCTATATTTTTAGAGCGACATCAGGTAAGTCCTTAAATTGATTTGCTTATTTCTCAAGCCCAATTTGTTTCTCACGCTGTTTCTATGGGAATTGACCGTGCCCGCCGATACGTTCATGAGCTCCGCGACCTCTTTGGTCGTCTTCCCGCTCTTGATGAGATTGGCTACCTGAACCTCCGTGGGGGTGAAGCGGGCATAGAGGGCATTCATTTTCTGGAGGAAAGGGGAAAACACGCTGTTGAGGTTCTCCTCGAGGATAGTGAGGTACGCAGCCTGGGTACCCCCGGGATGAAGGCTTTTCAATTTTTCAATGTAAGGGAGGACCAGCTCCCTTACATTATCCATGACGGCATTTTCGAGCGCCGTTTTATCTTCGTCCCTATGCCTCAAGAGGACCCTCAGAGCGGCATTCGCCTCTTCGAGGCGAATCGATTCTATTTCAAGGTCTCTTTCTCTCTTCCTCAGTGCTTCTTCCGCCCGCTTCCGTTCGGTCACATCATCCACTATTCCTTCATCATAGATCATCCTGCCTTCCGCACCGCGCACTCTCCGCACGTTCATTGAAACCCACACGGTGCTGCGGTCCCTACGGTAGAGCTCGACCTCGAAATCCTGGAGAAAACCTGCTGACCTCATGCCCGCCGCATACCTGGCCCGGTCTTCCGGGTTCGTATAGAGCACGGAGCTCATATCCTTGATTTCAGCTGTCATCTCCGCCGCGCTTTCGAAGCCGTGAATCCTTGCGAGGGCAGGGTTCATATCAATATGCCCGCCTTCCCGGTAGGTCCTGAATATTCCGACCATGGCATTCTCAAATATGTTCCTGTATCTCTCTTCGCTCTCGCGGAGCGCCTCTTCCGCCTTCTTCCTTTGGCTGATGTCTCTGAAGATCACCTGAAGCATCCGCTTTCCGTGATGGTTCACCGTCCCCAGGGTCAGATCTGTGGGAATGACCTCACCGTCGACACGAAGGAGATGTATCTCCCGAAGAGAAAGGGGTATGGCCGTGTGCGTGACCCGCGCGATCCGGTCGGCCACTACCTCCCGGTTCCTTAACTCAATATAATCAAGAATCTTTTTGCCTTTAAGACCTTCCGGGCGATTAACTCCGTAAAGCTCCAGGGCCGCGGGATTGAGAGTGAAGAAGCTTTCGGCCTCGGCAAGCACTACTGCCTCGGGAAAATTCTCCACGGTTTGCCGGTAACGCTCTTCCGATTCGGTGAGTGCCCTCTCCGCCTCCTTGAGGTGCGTGATGTCCCGCTCGAATACGGAAACCCTCTCGATTGGGCCGGAGAGAGGGAAAACGGGATAGGCGTAAGCCTGATATACTCTCTCTTCCCGGACGTCTTCGAACATGACCGTTTCTCCTGAGGCAAATACCTTCCGGATATTTTCCCTGAACAAGTCTTTACTCCCGAAAGGGAGGAGGTCGTAAAGGGACGCCCCGCGAAGCTCATCGAGGCCCCTGTCCATTCTCGCGGCGAATACCCCGTTGCCCACGAGTATCCGGCCCTCTCCGTCAATCATGAAGAGGCCTTCCCGGGTGGCGTTGATCATGGCGAGCAGCGCCTCTTCGCTCTTGGCAAGCGCCTCTTCGACCTGTTTCCGAAGGGTAATATCAACTACAATGGCCCTGAAGCCCGACGGTTTCCCCTCCCGCGTCACGGGACTCGCATGGACGAGTCCGGGAAAGGCGGACCCTCCTTTTCTCAGCATGGTGTATTCGTTTCCCCCTACCGCTTCGCCTTCCAGGAGGCGCTCCATATTCCGCTTCAACCTGGCATGCTCTCCTTGGGCGATCGCGTGAAATACACTGAGGCCTTGCACCAGATCATCCATGCTGTAGCCGAAGGCTTCGAACCCGCTACGGTTCACGAAAGTAAGGTATCCCTTTTCATTGAATTCCACGACTGTCTGGGGCAGGAGATCGGCGAGCTCCCTGTAGGTCCGCTCGCTCTCTCTTGCCGCCTCCTCCGCCCGCCTGCGGTCGGTGATGTCCCGTATAATTGCCTGAAGGAGCGTCTCCTTGTCCGTCCGCATCTCGCTCAGACTTACCTCGGCGTCAAAAAGGGACCCGTCCAGGCGGCAATGGCGCCACTCGAAGAACTGGGGCTCGCCCGAGAGGACCGCACCTACCCTCGCCTTTATGCCGGTCCGGGAATCAATGCCGTCCGGCTGCAGGGGAGCTGAGAACCGGTAAAGAGTACGCCCGATTATCTGCTCCTTCTCGCATCCGAACATTTTAAGGGCCTTCGGATTGCACGCAACGAAAACTTCGCCCCGGGTGATGAGTATGGCATCATTTGCCCCCTCAAAAAGGGCCCTGTATCTCGACTCGCTCTCCCTTAATGCACCTTCGAGCCCATTTTCTTTTTCCAGGCTTTTCACGAGCCCGAGGGACAAGGGGAGATCGCGAAGGACGATCGGGAACGAAGAAAGCTCCACCGGGATTGTCGTTCCATCCTTTTTGAGAAGCCTGCACCGCATCCGCCGGGGCTTCGCAGGCTCTTCCTGCTGCTCGGCGACAGGGAAGTCAGCCTTCGGACGCTCGGGACAGAAGGTGGCCGAAAGAGCTTCCCCTGCTCTGCCTTCGGGATCGTCACACCCGATCATTTCGGAAAATATCCTGTTACAGTAAAGGCAGTTCTCTTCACCACCCCTTCTTCACAGTTTTCTATGAGCGCGCGGAAAGGCTCTTCCATCTCATAAAGCGGCAAGGGAGGGCATTCATCATGGGCCTCGGCGCCGCGAGGTATAGTCACTACGGATTCTGCCGAATTCTTTCCGGGAAGGAAGACTACCTTTCTGTTTCTTCTTTCTGTCATCCTTTTCTATTCCTCCCGGCGAGAAGCCGGTAATAGGTCATCTGCCCCGCAGAAGGCACGCGTTCTTCCCCGATTCCGAAGAGGACCTCGCACCGGGCGGGGAAAGGAAAAAACGGCATTATTCCGGTATAGATTATTGAAAAGATACTGGAAATATATCATAAAAAGGCGGGCAGAGTAAATCCGGCGGCACACCGGGCCCGGGAAGAGGCCCTGGATGGGTCCTTTCCTTACGGGATCGCACATCCCTCACTTTCCCCCTCACTGTTGGGGAGAGCTGATGGGGCGGCTAAACCTTCTTATTTATATGCGGTTCATATCGTCTACATTTTCATACCAGACGGATACGAGGGCATAACAGGTCTTGGAGTCGCACGTATAACTCTGTTTGATGTCGACTACCTTGACTTTACCCCGGGACAGCCACGTGTTGATATCCTTCTCCAGCTCGTCCGCATTGCCGTTGTTCGCGAACATCCTCACTTCCATAGGCCCCTCCCTGTGAAGCAGTTTTTAACGCATGTATTAATATAATCAGTCTTCCTGCCCCTTCAACGTGTCCGTTCCAGGCAGAAGGATGGGGTTGGCGGTCTTTCGAAGGAGAAAGAGGAGCCAGGCCGACAGAATGACCATGACCCCGAGGAGCGATATGCCGAACCTGAAACTGATGAGGTCTCCGGAAAGGCCAAGAAAATAGGGGATAAGCCCTCCTCCGAATATGATGCTGAGGGTCAGCATCAGACCCGTGGCCATACCTCTTTCCTCCCTCCCGAAGGCCTGGGTGACGAATACCATCGAAAGGGGGAAAAAACCCGTGATGAAGATCGCCTGCATAAGAAGCATGGCCCCTATGGCGGAGGCGGGCGCCACACCCATAAGTACGGTAAAAATACCGGCCATGAGGAGCATGACGAACATCATCTTCTTCAGATCGAACCTGTCGGCAAGAAATCCGCACAGGAGGGCTATTGCCGCGCCCCCTAAACGGGAAATACTCAGGATGACATCCGCGTAATGCATAGAGAGAGACAGCTCCTTGGTGAGATAGAGCGGCACTATCAGGTAAATACCTATGTTCGCCCCCGCGGCAAAAATCCACAAAAGCGTCATTATCCAAAAAAACCTTGTTTTCAAGATCCCGCTGAAGAGATTGCCCTCTGAGCGGGCGATCCTGAGCTCGGAGACCGAGAAATGAAAGAAAGCGGCACACCCGAGGCAGGCGACGCCGAAGATGCCGAAGATGCCTCTCCATGACAGGTAGCGAAGGAGCGCGAGAGCGATAAGCGGGGTCGCAAGAATTGCAATCGAGGCCCCGGAATCGTGAATGGCGATCGCTCTCGCCCATTTTCGTTCTATGAAAAATTCCGTGATCATGGGTATGGCCGCGGGAAGATAGAGTCCGATCGAGAATCCGAGGACGAACCCAAGGCCATAGAGCGCGGGAAAAAGCTTCACAAAAGGAATGGCAAGGCAGACCATGGAAGAAATATAAAGGGAACAGAGGATCGTCTTCTTGAGACCCACCCTGCCCGCATAGATGCCCGAGAGGAACATGGAAAGGGCGTACCCCGCGGAGACAAAAAGGAATATGCTGCTCGCACGGGCATGGGAGATGAGAAATTCGTCTTCCATGAGAGGCAGCAGGGGGGAGAAGACGGACCTCAGGCAGAAATTGAGAAACCAGAGGAGCCAGAGAAGGAGAAGAAAGGCGAGGGCCTTACCGCGTAATTCTGAGTGGCGCATTATTCCTTACCTTTCATTGCCTGTGGTGAAGCCCCTTCATTTTCCCTCTCTTAGTAGGTCTACTATGGATATCGGGCCGTCCGTTCTCTTACCACATGGCCCGGGAGCCCGTCAACAGGAGCTTCCCAGTCACCGGGACGGAACGGCCCTTCGGTCCGGGGCGTCTCGCATTAAAATGATATTCTTCCTCAATCGGTGGTTCCGCAAAAAGAGCCCGTGATGCTTTCATCCTGCCCGCGTCTCCTCCTCCGGCCGGCTTTAGATATTGACAAGAAGGGCCTCCCTTTGTACAATCACTCGACGATTACCTGAAACAGGAGGAGACCTATGGCGATCCGGAAGAAAGGGGCGACAGCTTTGGCGACCCTGGCACTATTCAGCATTACCTTACTTTTCGTTTCCGGATTTGCCGGGGCGGAAGCCGTTCCCGAAGAGAGCGCCGCCGGGGAGCAGGAAAGTACCGCGGCGGGGCCGGAGCCGGTCGACGAGCCGCAGGAAATAATAAAAGGCATCCCCTTCAATCCCCGCCGCCTGCGCACCGGGGTTTCCGTAACGGCAACTCTTGAAATAAATCCCGTCCTGCACAAAGGACCCTGCCCTGCCTCCTTTACCCTCAAAGGCTATATTTCAGCGAATAATCCCACAAAGGTAGCCTACAAGTTCGTCCGCAAGGATGCTCCCCCGTCTAATCCCGAGATCCTCACATTCGAAAAGGCCGGAACCAAAGAGGTGAGCCATACTTTCTCCGTCGGCGCCGAAGGCGGTACCAGCCCATTCGAGGGCTGGGTCCACCTCGAGGCCGTATTTCCGGTCAATAACAAAGTGAGGTCCGACTCCGTCTTTTTCAGCGGGAGGTGCACTACTCCGGGAGCGGAAGGAGCCGCAGTAACGAACGAGATTCAAGAGGACTGCGAGCTTTTCGACGCGGCTGCGGTGAGGGCTTACCAGGAGAAGAACATATGGAAGATCGGCGACGGGAAAAAAGTGCTTTTCGGCTTCGGTGTTGACAAGAGGGAGGCGGAAAACAGCCTTGCCGTCATGAGCCGGTACCGTATCACCAAATCATGTTTTATAGGGAGACCGAAACCCTCTTTTCATTATATGCTTTCGGGAGATTCGGCGCCTGCAGGAGAATTCAAGGGCGAGGCGTGCAAGGCATTCGCTCCGGCCGCGATCACGGTCCGGCAGATAAAAACGGGCTGGGTATTGAGCGAAGGAGAGCGGACGCTCATCGCCTTCGGGGAGCGTAAATCGGAAGCCGACCGCGCCCTGTCGATCATAAAGAAATACGGCTTCACCCACTTCTGCCTCATGGCGACGGGAAAAGTCGATTTCATGTACATGAGGAAGTAAAGGGGGCTTAAGGAACAGTCAATACCTTTGCCAGCTCCCGTCTCTTCCAGGAGAGATAGACGGCGGGATAGATGGCGAGCTCGAGCACCGTGGAGGTTAGGAGCCCACCGATCATCGGCGCGGCGATCGATTTCATGATCTCGGAGCCGATGCCGGTGCTCGCCATAATGGGAATAAGGCCCGCGAGCATGGTCGCGACGGTCATTATCTTAGGTCTCAGCCTCTTTACCGCGCCTTCCATCACCGCCCCGGTGAGATCCGAGTAATTGCTCAACCTTCCCTCCTTCTTTCTCTTCCAATACGAAAGTTCGAGATAGAGGAGCATGACCACCCCTGTCTCCGCGTCAAGTCCCGCAAGGGCGATAATGCCCACCCATACTGCGGCGCTCATGTGGAATCCGAAAATATAAAGGAACCAGAAGGAGCCTACGAGTGAAAAGGGGACGGAGAGGAGCACGATCCCGGTCTTCACGAAGGAGCCTGTGCTCAGATAGATAAGGGTCAGGATGAGCAGGATGGTAACGGGCACGACCGTGATCAGGTGGCGCCGCATGTTCTCGAGCCTCAGATAGTCGCCGCTCCATTCGATGCGGTACCCGTCGGGAAGCTTGAAGGAGGCGAGCCGCTTTTTCGCCTCTCCGATATAGGTCCCCGTATCTCCCGAGGCATGATCGATATAGATGTATCCGGTAGCCATGCCCGCTTCACTCTTGATCTGGGTAGGGCCCTTTTCAATTCTTATGTCCGCGAGCTGTGACAGGGGCACGTGCGCGGAGCCCGGGGAGGCTATCTGCGGCAGATCGGGCTGTGCCGAAGACATGGCAACAGGCACGAGGACCCGTTTCAAAGCATCCACATCACCCCGAAGCTCCCTCGCGTAACGGACATTGACGGGATAGCGCCCCCTGCCTTCGATGGTGGTGGTCACGTTGACGCCGCCGATCGAGGATTGGATGATCTCGTTCACCTCATCGACCGAGAGGTTGTAGCGGGAGGCTTCTTCCCTGTTCACCGTGATATCGAGATAGTAGCCCGTATTGACCCGCTCGGCATAGACGCTCCTCGTGCCGGGGACATCTTTGAGGAACTGCTCCACCGTGATCCCTATCTTTTCTATCTCACCGATATCGGGACCGAAGATCTTCATTCCGAGAGGAGTGCGGACGCCGGTGGAGAGCATATCGATCCTCGCCTTTATGGGTGCCGTAAAGGCATTCGATACACCGGGCATGGTCAGGGCATCGTTCATCTCCATGGTCAGCTTTTCGACGCTCATACCCTTGCGCCACTGGGCCCTCGGCTTCAGGTTAATCGTGGTCTCGAACATCTCGAGGGGCGCGGGGTCGGTCGCCGTCTCGGCGCGGCCTGCCTTTCCGAACACACTGCTCACTTCAGGAAAACTCTTGATGATCCTGTCCTGGGCCTGAAGAAGGGAAGCCGCCTCTGAAATGGCGATGCCCGGAGCCGTGACGGGCATATAGAACAAGGCGCCCTCAAAAAAGGCCGGCATCGATTCACTGCCGAGTTTAATACAAGGATAGGCGGTAACAGCCATGAGGAGCAGGGCCACGGCGATCACCTTGCCGCGGTTTCCGAGGCTGAAGCGGACCACGGGCCCGTAGACCCTCTGGAGCGCCCTGTTCACCGGGTTTTCATGTTCGGGACGGATAGTGCCCCTGATAAAAATCGTCATCAGCGCCGGCGTCAAGGTGACGGCAAGGCCCGATGCGGCGAGCATGGCGAAGGTTTTCGCAAAGGCAAGGGGCCTGAAAAGCCTGCCTTCCTGGTCCTGAAGGGTAAAAACGGGAAGAAAGGCCACGGTAATGACCATGAGGGCGAAGAAAAGTGAAGGCCCCACCTCTTTTGCGGCCTCGATAATCACCTCTTTCCTCCCGGGCGTACCCTCCCCGCCTTGCCTCAGCTCTTCCAGCCTCTTGTGGGCGTTCTCCACCATAATGATGGATGCGTCCACGAGCACGCCGATGGAGATGGCGATGCCGCTTAAGCTCATGATGTTGGAGGTGACCCTGAGGTAATAGAGAAAAATGAAGGAGATGAGGACCGCGCCCGGCAGCGTGAGGGCCACGACCAGGGCGCTCGGCAGGTGGAGCAGAAAGACGAGGCTCACGAGGCTGACCACGAGGAAAAGCAGGACGATCTCGTTCCGAAGGGTGCCGACCGCCTGCCGGATAAGGTCCGACCGGTCATAGGTAGGCACTATCTTCACCCCCTTCGGGAGGCCGGGCTCGATATCGTTTTTAATCTTCTCCTTCACGCGGTCCAGCACGTCGAGCACGTTCTCACCGTAGCGGACCACCACGATGCCCCCTGCCACCTCTCCCCGTCCGTCGAGGTCGGCGACTCCTCGCCTCAATTCCGGGCCGAGGACGACAGAAGCGATATTCCTGAGAGGGACCGGGGTTCCGCCTCCGTCCACGCCCACAGGCACCGATTCGAGGTCCTTGAGATTCCGGATATATCCCCTTCCCCGTACGACATATTCGGCGCCGGAGAATTCGATTACCCTCCCCTCCACGTCGCTGTTGCTTTTCCTCACGGCTTCGAAGACTTTATTGATTGGTATGCCGTAAGAGAGGAGCCGGTTCGGGTCCACGGTCACCTGGTACTGCTTGACGAACCCGCCGATGCTCGCCACCTGGGCAACACCGGGCACGCTCTCCACCGCGAGCTTCACGTAATAGTCCTGAAGGGAGCGGAGCTCCGAGGGCTCGAATTTACCGCTGCCGGGTACCAGCGCATAAGAAAACCCCCAGCCTACCCCTGAGGCATCGGGACCGAGGACGGGGTTCACTTCCCGGGGTATCTTCCCCCGCACGGCCTGAAGGGATTCGAGGACCCTCGTTCTTGCCCAGTAAATATCGGTGTTGTCCTTGAATATGACATAGATAAATGAGCTGCCGAGAAAGGAGAACCCCCGCACGGCCTTGACCCTTGGGGTGGCAAGGAGCGTTGAAGTGATGGGGTAGGTAATCTGGTTTTCCACCAGGTCCGGACTTCTGCCGGGCCAGTCCGCATAGACGATCACCTGGGTGTCGCTTTGGTCGGGGAGCGCGTCGAGGGGAGACTGGGTAAGGGCCCAATACCCCCACCCCGCCAGTATGAGGACCACTAATATGGTGACGACCCGGTTCTTCGCGCTAAGCTCGATGATGCGTGCGATCACCGGCTCACGCCCTTAAGCTTTGCATCCGAATCTATGAGAAAAACCCCTGAAGAAGCCACTTTTTCGCCGGCCTTGAGGCCCTTCAGGACCTCCACCATGCCGTTGCCCCTGGCACCGAGCTTCACCTCTCTCGGACTGAAATGTTCGTCCCCCACGTCCACGTAGACTACCTGCCGCGTCCCCGTGTCGAGTACCGCCGTTTCGGGGATGGCGAGCCTCTCCCCTAAATCGATCTCCATCTCCACATTGGCGAACATTTGCGGCTTAAGGAGGCCGTCCTGGTTGGGTACAATAAAACGAGCTTTCACGGTTCTCGTCTGACCGGAGAGGGAGGGGTATACGAAATCGACCTTTGACTCTATCTCCTTCTCCGGATAATAGCTGAGAGTGATCCTGGCCTTTTGTCCGGCCTTCACGAAAGGCACCTCATATTCATAGATATCCGCGAGGATCCAGACCGTGGAGAGATCGACCACATCAAAAAGCTTCTCCCCCGGGGCCACCCGGGAGCCTTTCACCACGGGCTTCTGAAAGATATATCCGTGTGCGGGGCTCCGGACCGTGACGGTCCTGATCGGGGTTTTTGTCTCCTCGATCTTCCTTATCTGCTCCTCCGGGATCTCCCAGAGGGAAAGCTTCTGCCGGGCCACGCGGAAAAGGGACTCCGTGTCGAAGGTGGTCAGCCTGCCCGTGGTCCCATACCGGTCTCCCCATGCAAATTCGATATTTCTCTGAAAACGGGAACCCTGCTCCGCGAGCTTCGAAAGGTTGATCATCTCCAGCTGGAGCGACATGAGCTCAGGACTATAAATCTCGGCGAGGGCCATGCCTTTCTTCACACGCTGTCCTGCATAATTGACGTAGAGGGTCTCTACCCAACCGTCGACTTTCATATTTACGGTAGTGATCTTCCGTTCGTCAATCTCGACCCTTCCCGTGGTCCTCAGGGTCTTCCTGAGGGGCGCCGTCATTACCGTCGCAATTTTGATGCCCATGAGGCGCTGCGCATCGGAAGGCACTTCCACTTTCGTTGCTTCACTCTCTCCGGGGGCGGCTCCGGCCGGAGAAGCAGACTGATTCCCCAACACCGCTCCGGATGGGGGAGCCGTCTTTTCTTCCTTATGAAAGGGACACAAGAGGCCTGCCGCGATGAGCAGTATAACTATTGCCCCCCCAATCGAGATTTTGATGGTCCGGGAAGACACACCTATGTTCCGGTCCGAGCCCAATAGTCACCTCACGTCAATCGGGACCGTCACCCTGAGAAGTTTCCCCTGCACGGTCGCCTTTATCACTATATTCCACGGACCCGTCATGATGAGATCCATTGTCATCGTATATTCCGCACCCCGGGGAAGGGCCTTTACCGTATAGTTCATGGGAGGCATGCCCGGCATGGGGGGCATGTAGTAGTTCACCGTCACGGGAATGTCGGTGAGGGCCTTTCCCTGCGTGTCTTTCACCCCTATTTTCACCTTGTTGAGACCGAGAATAGGAGGATTCCGGTCAATGGCGATGTCGAGAGTGTAGCCGCCCACATTCCGACGGACTACAAAATCCCGCGCGAAGGCCGAGGGTATACAAATCCACACCCCCAGAAGGAGCATCATCAGCTTTCCTATGAATTTCATACCCCGGACGCGACGCAGATCCCTGACTCCCCCTGTTCGAGAATAAAATAAACTGCCCCCATAGTGTAAAACAGCCCTTCCCGGCACGTCAAGAAAGGAGGAGCTTTTTATTCGATCCCTTCATTTATTCTATTTTGCGCTTCACGGCAATTGACACGATCCCCTTTCGTCCATATAGTTTTCTCTGGAATGTGGTATTTGCGACCTCAATTAATTTGCAATAATGATTACAATCATCCATAAAAGGAGGAGAAAATGGGAAAGAGGAAGAGTATACTGTGGATGGGTGTGGCGGGGGCCATGGTTTTTTGCCTGGCCGGTATTCTTTTCGCATGGACCGACGTGGAGAAACATAAATCGTGCGGCTATTGCGGCATGGACCGGGAGAAATTCGCCCAGAGCAGAATGCTCGTAGTCTACAGCGACGGGGCCGAGATGCCCCTGTGCAGCCTCCATTGCGCTGCCGTAGACCTTGCGGTAAGTCTCGACAAAACCCCGAAAGCGATTCAGGTCGCAGATTTCGGGACAAAGGAGCTGATCAATTCCGAACAGGCCTTCTGGGTCGTGGGCGGCAGCACCCAGGGGGTAATGACCAAAAGGGCGAAGTGGGCATTCTCCGACAAGCCGAAGGCGGAGGCATTCGCAAAGGAGACGGGGGGGCAGATCACGACCTTTGACGATGCCATAAAAGCGGCATACGAGGATATGTACGCCGATACCAAGATGATACGGGAAAAGCGGCGGATGGCGAAAATGAAACTCTCCATGGAAAAAGGACACGGTCATTGAAAAAGGTTTCTCTCTTTCTTCTTTCATTCGTCTTTCTGGCAGCGACATCAGGATGGGGCCTTGAAAAAGGCCCTGCCGGGCCGGGACCGAAAACCAAGTGCCCCGTCTGCGGCATGTTCGTGGCGAAATATACCGATTTCCTGGCCAAGGTTACATTCAAAGACAGTTCGTCCGACTATTTTGACGGTTCGAAGGACATGTTCCGATACCTCCTCAATCTGAAAAAGTATAGTCCCAGGAAAGAACAGGCCGATATCGGCAACCTACAGGTGACCGACTATTACAGCCTCACCCTCATCGACGGATTGAAAGCGTTCTATGTATTCGGCAGCGACGTCTACGGCCCCATGGGAAAGGAGCTTATCCCCTTTGAAAAGGAGGCGGAGGCACGGGCATTCATGAAAGACCACCAGGGAAAGAGGGTGCTAAGGTTCCAGGAAGTCAGCAACACTCTCCTGGGGTCCCTCGATTGAGGGCAATGAGGCGATCCACCCCCTTTCTGGGCACCCTCGCCGCAGGCTTTCTCCTGGTCGCCCTCCTCTTTGTCCACGGGGCATACAGGGCCCGCTCCGATGCCGCCTTTATCAAAGAGCGCGAAGTCCTCGTGAAGGACTACGGCCTCACAGACCTCTGTCTCTTTACCGATGCGAGATATACGAGAAATCCTTCCGTGGCCGACAGGGCTACCCCGTTTCAGGACCACCCTCTCTCGCTGGAACATTTCCCTTCGGGCTCGATTATCGCGCCTCCCCCTGGTATCGCGTATGGCCTGGATTGAAAAAGAGCGAAACATCATCGATTTCGCCCTTTCGTCACTTCTCAGGAAGAGAGGGAAGAACCTCGCCCTGTTCCTCATCTATACGATCATCGTCTTTATCCTCTCCTCCATCTTCTTTTTCACGGCATCGATAAAAAAAGAAGCCTCCCGGGTGCTCGCCCTTTCTCCCGAGGTCACGGTGCAACGGATTGTAGCGGGGCGCCATGATCTCATGCCGGCAAATTACATACCCGTCATCAGTGGCATACCAGGGGTCCGCGAAGTCAGGGGCCGCCTCTGGGGATACTATTTCGAGCCTTCCACGGGCGCTAATTATACCGTCATAGCCCGGGAGCACGGCATGGGACCCCGGGAAGGGGCCATGAACGTGGGATGGGGCGTGGCAAGGACCCTGAACGTGGGCAAAGGGGATGTGGCGCCCCTTAAGGCTTCCGACGGCAGTTACATGAGCTTCGAAGTGAACAGGGTCTTTTCCTCCGAGTCCGAGATAGTCTCTTCCGACCTTATCGAGATCAATCAGGAAGATTTCCGAGGCCTCTTTTCCATGAACAACGGATACTGGACCGATATCACCCTGGTCGTGAGGAACAAGAACGAGACGGTCACGGTGGCGAACAAGATAAAGAGGCTCCTCCCCGATACGAGGCCGATCCTGAGAGACGAGATATTGCGCACCTATGACGCGATCTTTGACTGGAGAGGCGGTCTTCTCATCTTCATCCTGGGCGGCGCCGTACTCGCCTTCGCCATACTCGCGTGGGATAAGGCGACATCCTTGAGCTTCGAGGAAAGACGGGAGATAGGCATCCTGAAGGCGGTGGGATGGGAAACTTCGGAGGTGATAGTCATGAAATCATGGGAAGGCATCGCCGTGTCCCTCACCTCGTTCCTGGTTGGCGTGATCGCCGGGTACTGCCACGTGTTCTTCGCTTCATACATATTCTTCGAGCCCGTGCTCAAAGGATGGTCCGTCCTCTATCCCCATTTCCGGCTCGTTCCCTCCATTGATGCCTACCAGATCGCCGCCCTCTTCTTCCTTACCGTGGTCCCCTACACCACGGCGACCATCATCCCTTCATGGAAAGCGGCGATAATCGATCCCGACGAAGTGATGAGGCTTTAGAACCATGATCGATCTCAGGGATGTAACCAAGATATTCAACAAGGGGGGCTCCAATGAGTTTACCGCCCTCCACGGTGTCAGCCTCACCATAGACCGGGGGAAAATCACGGTCCTGAGAGGGCCCAGCGGGTCCGGGAAAACGACCGCCCTCTCCATTATCGGCGCCATGACCAAACCTACCTCGGGCAGGGTCGAGGTCGCGGGCAGGGAGATCACAAGCCTGCCCGAAAGGTTTCTCGCCCAGATACGGCGCACGAGCTTCGGCTTCATCTTTCAGCATTTCAATCTCTTGAGGGGGATCACGGCCCTCGAAAACGTGATGATTCCCGCCTATCCCGGCGGCGAGAACCGCGCGATCCTGAGAAAGAGAGCGCTCGACCTCCTCGACCTCTTCGGCATGGCGAGAAAAGCGTCGTCAAAGGTGGAATGGCTCTCCGGCGGGGAGGCCCAACGGGTCACCATCGCCCGGGCCCTCATCAATAACCCGGATATCATCATCGCCGATGAGCCCACTGCCCATCTCGATTCGAAACTTTCAAAAGAATTTATGGAGATCATGGTAGACCTCAACCGGAAGGGCAAGACCATACTCATCGCGAGTCATGACCCCCTCATGTATGAGTCCCTGGTAGTGGAAAGAGTGATCGACTTCAGAGACGGGAGGGTCGCGGGTTCCGGGGTCCAGCCGTGATCATGCATCCCGGGATCATAGCCCTCTCCCTGGGCTCCCTCGTGGTTGCCTTCCTGGTCCTCTACGGGTCAGCCCACGGAATCAGAATCGTGAGGCACTGGGACTTACGAAGCGGCAGCGAGCTGCAGCTCGGGCTCGAAAGGCAGACCTACCTCATCTCGACCGTCATGAGTTATGCTTTCTCCTTTCAGCTCTTCTCCCTTTTTCTCTTCATCTTTACCGCCGACAAGGTGAGCTGCCTTTTCGTGGGCGCCATGTGCGCCGCGGGCACCCTTCACGTGAACGGCTACGGCTATCCCGCCCTGTCGCTCAAGATCATCAATTTTATTTTCGGGGGTATATGGCTCATACTCAACTTCACGGACAACAGGGCAATCGATTACCCTCTCATAAAGAAAAAATACCTCTTCCTCCTTGCCCTTGCGCCCCTGATCGTGGCGGAAACGATATTTCAGGGGGCCTACTTTCTCAAGCTCGACGCCCACGTGATCACGTCCTGCTGCGGAAGCCTCTTCAGTCCCGAAGGCAAGGGGGTAGGTGCGATCCTCCCGGCCCTTCCGGTCGCGCCGGTAAGGGCGGTCTTTTTTGCGTCTATCCTGTGCACCTCAGCATCAGGCATATTTTTCATCCGGAAACAGACTGCGGCGACGGGATACCTCTTTTCCTTCCTGTCCGCCGTCACCTTCGTCGTCTGCATAATCGCGCTCATCTCCTTCATCTCCCTCTACTTCTACGAGCTCCCCACCCATCACTGCCCCTTTTGCATCCTCCAGGGTGAATATTCCTATGTGGGCTACCCCCTTTATCTTTCCCTCCTTGGAGCTGCGGTAGCAGGGATCTCCACAGGTCTTCTCATGCCGGCGCGCTCGACACCGAGCCTCAAAAACATTCTTCCCCCGATATTAAGAAGTCTCACTCTCACGGCAATCTCCCTCTATCTGATATTCACCCTTATTTCCCTGTGGGCAATGACATTTACCGATTTTAGGTTATAATTACTCACCTTGAAAATGAGCGGGATTTACCGGAGAATGGAAAGAGTTCATTACCCCATCATACTCACAAACAGGAGAGCGCAATGGAAATCGCCGGCTTCGCGCGTACCGCGGCCCGAATGGCTGAAAGGTCTCTGAGCCGATGAACGCGCGTGCCCCGAAATGGGCAATAACCTGGTTTATCGTCGCCGGTATCCTGGGGCTCATCGCCTTTGCGTTCTTTTACAATGAAGCCTTTCCCGAGGCCTCACTCGATATGAAGCTTTCCCGCGGCGAGATCACGGCGAAGAGTGGCGAATTCCTCAAGGCCCGCGGGTTCGATCTTTCCGGATACAGGAGCGTGGCGGTTTTCACGGAGCAGAGGAATCAAATCGATTTTCTGGAGCGCCTTCTCGGGCTGAAGAAGGCCAACGACCTCTTTCGCAAAACGGTCGCCGTATGGCGGTGGTCGGTCAGGTGGTTCCGGGAACTCGAGGAAGTGGAGTACAGTGTCGAATACACCCCCGACGGGCGGCTCGCGGGGTTCAGCAGGAAGATCCCCAAGTCCGCCCCCGGGGCACGTCTCGACGAACACGACGCCCGTGGCATTGCAGAGGCCTTCCTCGCAAAGGAGCTCGCCTTCGATCTTACCCGATATGAGTACATCGAGCGGACCATGGAGGACTGTCCCCGGCGACTCGATCAGACTCTCGTCTGGAGGTCCCTCGACTGGCGCGGCACGGGCGGATCGGAGTACCGCGTGGGAGTGACGGTTCAGGGCGACAGGATAGGCGCGTATTCGGAGTGGCTTAAAATTCCCCAGACCTGGACCCTTGCGCAGGAGGATTTAACCGCCAGGCGGGAGCTCCTTGCAAACCTGGCCTACCTTCCCATCCTTCTTCTCTACCTTGGGATGGCCGTCGTCTTTTTCTGGCGCGCTCACGCGGCGGATGTGAAATGGCGACGCTCTTTCGTAATCGCCGGTTTCTGCGGGGCGGTGGTCTTCCTCGAGCAGATAAACAAGCTTCCCTTTTCTTTTCTTTTTTACGACACGACCCAGTCATTGAACGTATTCTGGCTTAAATACCTTGCCATGCCCATTCTCGCGTCCATCGCGGGTTTCCTTCTCTTTATCCCCCTCTTTGCGGCGACCGATTCGATAGGACGCCTCTATCTGCCTGAAAGGTCATGGGTCTCGAACGTCTTCTCCCGGACTTTTCTCGCATCGGGAGACGCGGGAAAGCAGGTCCTTCTCGGATATGCCATGGCCTTCGCCGCCATCGGCTATGTCACTCTCTTTTATGTGGCCGGACAAAGGTTCATCGGCGTCTGGTCTCCGGTGCAGGTTAAATTCAGCAACAGCTTCGCCACCTACTTCCCCTCCCTGACCGCCATCTACACGGGCTTCAGTGCTGCCTTTACGGAGGAGCTCACCTTTCGCCTCTTTGCGATCGCCATCCTCTACCGGCTCTTCGGCCGTGTCTGGCCTGCCGTGGTTATTCCCGCTTTTATCTGGGGGTTCGCCCACACGACCTATCCCCAGGAGCCCGTCTGGATCCGCGGGGCGGAGCTTACCCTTGCGGGCCTCGTCTACGGATGGGTATTTCTCCGCTACGGCCTGGTTACCACCCTTGTATCCCATTTCATTTATAATGTATTCGTGGGAATCGTCCCCCAGCTCCAATCCGGGCAGCCCGGTCTCGTGCTGAACGGCCTTCTCGCCCTGACCTTGCCGCTCCTTGCGCTTTTCTTTGCCCGCAAAGTATTCTCCCTCGCCCCATGGAGGCAATTGATGTCCCTTTTGTTTCGCCATAAAAAGAGGATGGGTCCCGCAACGGCGGCCCCTGAAGTAATCGGCGAATCCATAGGGATATGTGTGGAGAAAGTTCCGTGGAAGAGATTCGCCGCATTTTTGCTCGCGGCGGCACTCATATTCGGTCTTTCTTTTCTTGCCCCGTCCTGGAACTTTTACGGAAAAGCGCCTCCCGTCAAATTTACACGGGAGCAAGGGGCGGCCCTGGGTGAAAAGGCCTTGAAGGCATCCGGTATCGATCCTGCCGGCTTCAGATCCTACACAATTTTTCGGGACCGGACCGAGGGTCTCCCCCGGTACGTAATCAGCCAATACGGCGTTGCCGGCACATGGGAGCGGTTCAGGGGATATTACGGATACGACCCGCTATGGACGACCCGTTGGTATAAGGAAAAAACCGTTCGAACCATGGTCGTCTCGATTGACGAAAGGGGCCGGCTCCTGGCCATCAAAGAAAGGCTCCCAGAGACAGACCCGGGGGCACGGCTCTCGGAGGAGACTGCCAAGGGAGTGGCAGGGGCATTTCTCTCCAGGGCGAGGCCGTCTCCATTGGAATCATGGGAATGCATGGAAGCCGACAAGGTAGACCGGCCGAACCGCCTCGATTACGAGCTTACTTACCGGGACCGGAGATTCGCGGTGGGAGACCTCCAGAGAAAACTTTCCATGGTCGTATCGGGAGACCGGGTGACTGCCCTCTCAGTCCCTCAATATGAGGTCCCGGAGGAGTGGGAGAGAAAGAGGGAGGTGCTGCAGAAAGGGTTGAGGAACAGCGTGAGGCAGATTCTCGCCATATTTCTGGGGGTGGGGCTCCTCATTTTCTTTGTGGTACAGGTCGTGCTCCTTTTCCGGCGCCGACTCGCGCGCCGCAATGATGTGAGACAGGCGGTCTTCTGGGGCGTCGCCCTCGGTGCGATCCCTGCGCTCCTTGAAGCTCTGAACGGCTATCCCCGTTTCTTTCACGCCTATTTCTACGAAACCGCCCAGTCCCTTGCGGTCTACACCCTGACCGGCGTGCTCGGCATCATCGTGCAGGTAATCTGGATGCCCGTGGGCGTCTTTTTTCTCGTCCTCCTGTCGCGCATGGTACTTCGGGCATGGATTCCGGAATATGGCGAATTCGCGACCCTTCTCGAGCCTCTTCGTCCCTCCCGTTTCCGATCGATCGAGAACCGCCAGGGTCTCTTCCTCGGATTCGCTGCCGCGGCAATAGGCGCCGGCTTCGATCGCCTGGGCTCCGCGGCAAAGGCGTGGCTCGCCCCGGACCTTTTTACTCCTCAGGCCGCAACCACAAATATTACAATAAACCAATTTTCGGAGCTTCTGAATCTCGCGGACAAGGCGCCGTCCCTCATCGTCGCCTCCCTCCTCTTCCTTGTCATGGCTGCCTTTGTCCGCCGGTTTCTGCGCCGGGAGACGCTCATCCTCGGTTTGGCCGTCTTTGCCGCCTTCCTCTATGCCGACAACACAGGGATTTCATGGCGAAACCTTTTGGTTGCCTGGCTCCTCGACACGGTAGCGGTCTTTGTCCTCTATTTCAC
Source organism: Syntrophorhabdaceae bacterium (assembly GCA_036504895.1). Classification (NCBI taxonomy): domain Bacteria; kingdom Pseudomonadati; phylum Thermodesulfobacteriota; class Syntrophorhabdia; order Syntrophorhabdales; family Syntrophorhabdaceae; species Syntrophorhabdaceae bacterium. The sequence goes on along the minus strand of DASXUJ010000006.1, from coordinate 12,005 downwards.
CATTACAAGAGTCATCCGATGGAATGTTACGGCCTTCCTGGTGTGGATGTGGATCGAGGTAAACAGTGAGGCTATCACCAATTTCAGGCGCTTCGCCTTCTCCCATAGCCCGGAATTCTCCCGGCCTTCCCTTGAGCAGATGGCAGTCCTCGTGCTGCCCCTCGCCGTCCTCTTCATTCTGAGCTTCATTGGTCGCGGGAAGGGCAGAGAGGTTAAAGAGCCGTCTGACGGATATATTCCGGACGAGATTGTATGATGTTCCGGCGGCTCGGTCTTCCGCGGCTCTTCCATGATTCATTCCGATGAGCACCTTGCCCGGGTTTGATCCCCTTAAGAACCTCTGGACGCAAAAAGGCCGCTCACCTCTGATGGGAGCGGCCTTTTTATTATCAGGGCCTTACTTTTTCGGTACGAGATATTTGGAAGCCATTTCCCGGCCGTAATCCCTCATTGTTTTGGATCCGAAATCATCGAGGGGCGCAGACGTCATCCTCTCGCGGAACAGCACTACCTCAACCCCCGGGAGCAGGCTCTTCAGCGCATAGGCGAGGGGCACGCCATTCTCCACGATCTCGAGGGCGTGGGAGTTCCCTGCCACCATGGTCAGTCCCAGCTCTTTCGCGGTTCCGATCAGGGGATTATCTTTTTTTACCCGGCTGATCGAGACGATCACCGTATCGATCTGAGGGTACTCTTTCTTGAGGCGGCGCATATGGTCCGGGGTAAACCCTGTGTGGGGGAAAATATGGAGCACGGTTCCGACCTTGTTCTCCCTCGAGCCCAGCAGAATCTCGGGGCCCGCCGCGATATTCGCTTCTTCCAGACCCGGAATGGCGCGCTGTTTTTTCTCGTCGGCCAGAATCGTTCTCTCCCGGGCGAGGTCTGAGAGCGTGGTAAGGCGGTCTATGATATCCCCTATGGTCTTTACCTCGGGAAGTGGTTTACCCACGAAGACCACGTTTCCCGAGATGCCGCCATAATGGATATCTGCCTTGAAGGGCACGTGGCCGTGCATCCACGCGATACCGGGGTGACGGCCGTGGAAGGCCTCATGGACCTCGAATATGGCAAGGCCATAGAGGGTGGAGTAGTTTCGGAGGGGCACGCCGCCGCTACTCGCCGCGTCCGCCACGGGATGGTGGAGCACCATGGCGTCGACGCCTGTTGCGCCCGCCAGCTCGATGGCGCTTTCCGTGAGGGTCATCCCCACGCCGATCTTCTTCACCGTTGCCTTCGGATTGCCCACGACCAGCCCCGGGGTCTCGGTGATCGCCTTTCCCGGTATATTGGAGCTTTTCGTCACCACGAAAGGATTGCCCGTGCCGAAGGCCGTCTCGGGCTTCATGATCACCCGGCCGTTGGTGATAACATTAAGGGCTTCCTTGACGTCGTCCACCGTGATTGCCTTGTCCGCGCCGAATGCCGCCCCTGCGAGGCAGACGAGCATGATTGCCCCAAGCAGCACAGAAACTTCACTCTTCAATACCCTCATTATTCTGTTCCTCCTCCTCATGCATATTTGATTTATTCAAAGAATCATTTTTACTCTTTATGACACAGACGCTGCACGGGCTTTCACGGACCACCTTTTCCGCCGTGCTTCCGAATAGGGCATGGCTAAGGCCGGTGAGGCCGTGACTCGACATGACGATAAGGTCGATCCCCTCCTCTTTCGCGTACCGGACGATCTCCGCGGCGGGCTTCCCCCGAAGGAGTTTTTTGCGGCACGAGCCCAGTTCCTTCGATATCTCCTCACAAAGCCGATCGAGTTTTTTTTCCGCCTCCTTACCCGTTGGCTGAATGAGCCTCGTATCGCCGTCGCCCCGGGGGCGGGACTCGAATTCCGCAATATGGCCTGCCTCCAGATAGACGTGAACCACGTGGAGCAGGGCCCCGTATTTCATCGCCAGGTCAACGGCAAAGGGGACCGCCGCCCCGGCATGTCCTGAAAAATCGGTGGAGAAGAGTATGTTCTTACAGGCTACCATAAGACCTCCTCTTTCAATGTCACAGCAAGAAGATGGCTACCACCGTCACCCCCACAAAACCGGCCAGGGTAGGCCATAAATTGCGTCTTGCGATCTCGATGGGATCGGTCCCGGTGATGGCCGCGGCCGGGATGACCGCCCAGGGGATGATGGTCCCGCCGCCGACGCAGACCGCAAAGAACTGCCCCAGGGCGCCCAGGGTCGCCACATCGAGATGGGTGGGCCCACCTAAGGCCTGGGCGAGAGTGCCCATTAAGGGCAATCCTGCAAAGCCCGAGCCGTCGAGTCCCGTGATCCCTCCTACCACTCCCTGAACAATCGCGACGGGCACACGGCTCAGGGGCACCGCCTGGGCCAGGGCCTGACCGAGATCGAAAAGAAGGCCCCTGGCCCCCTCTCCGAAGACCGCCTTGGCCGTTCCCGGCGCGCCCATAAAGAAAAAGCTCGCGATGAGGAAGACGGGTGCGAAAATACGCACCCCGAACATGAAGCCCCCCCGTGAATGGTCAGCCAGTTTGCCGAACCCCTCGAAGCGGTAGACCCCGAAGCTCACGATCACCATAATGAGCCCTACCGTGCCACCCAGCAAAGCCGTGGCGTCGCCTCCCCGGATTTTGAAGAAGAGCATGGCCCCGATATCGAGGCAGAAGAGGAGGCCGATAATCCAGAGAGCCCATCCCTTGAAACCGGGGGCCGCCTTGCCCCATTTCTCCTGCTCTGCCGCGGCCTCCGGCGAGACCTCGAAAGGGGCCCATTTTATAGGCTTGCCGCCATTCGCTTTCAGGTCCTTCCTGACCGACAGGAACGAAAGAGGCAGGGCGATCGCGGCCCAGGTAAGGAGCATGGGGAGGCTCCTGGCCATGATATCCGCAGCGGGGACTCCCGATGCCTTGGCCGTAATGCCGGGGGCACCCTGGATAATAAAATCCGTGGTGAGGGCACACCCGTACCCGAACATGCTGATCGCCATGGCCGCGCATATCGGGGGCAGGCCCGCCTCGACCGCAGCGGGCAGCAGGAGCGCCCCCACAAGGGCAATGGCCGGGGAGGGCCAGATGATCCAGGCCACAAGGAGGATTACGAGGCCGATGGTCCAGAATGCAATGGAAGGAGATTTGAGAAGCCTCCGGACGGGCCGGAACATCATGTCCGCAATCCCGCATTCCTCGAGCATCTTTGCCATGGAGACGATCATGGAGATGATGACCACCGGCCCGAGAAGCTCGCCCACGGCCACACTGATGGAATTGAAGATCGCCTGCACCGCCTTGATGAGATTTCCCGTGATTACCCATGAGAGGGTGAAGGAGCCCACGATACAGACGAGCGGAGTATCGAGCCTGAAAGACATGGCGATCAGGACGAGGATAACGAAAAGGGCGTAGATCCAATGGGCCGCCGTCAATTCAACCATAGAGACCTCTGCATGTGCCCATAATGTCCCTGGAGACCGGCCGGGGCTTCACGAAAAGACATCCCCCATGCCCGCCTCTTCGACCCGCTTTCGAATCTCCTCCACGTCCGTGGTATAAAGCCCTTTTGCTTTCATGCGGTCGAAATAGACCGAGCCCGAAAAGGTATATTTATATCCGAGACCTTCGGCCGTAGCCATCCGGTCGCGTACATGAGCTATCGCATCGCCGGAGGCGAGACTCGGGGGAAGGGTCAAAGGCTGCTCCCCTTTGGCGTGCTTCACTGCGTTATAACCCGCGAGTGTGCCGGTCACGATGGCTTCCGTATGGCCTACCAGAAGTCCCGCCTTTTCACCCCCGCAGAAGAGGTTTTCCACCCCCATAACCTTGAGTGTGTCATCCCGGGGCGACATGCCGATATATCGAATGGAGTTGCCGAGGCCACCGGCGTAGGGGTCTTCATACCGGGCCTGCTCCATGCCCGGTACCTGCCTCAGGAGATGAAGGGGCATGTAGCTCGTCATGAGTTTTGCATGGCCCGTATCGAGAAGGATGATATTGTCGAGAAATTCGGGAAGGGCATACTGCTGGCACGCCTTGGCGGCAAGCTTCTCCGCGCTCTTCATCGATTCAGGCAGGGGAATGACCACCTTCCCGTCTTTTTCGAGGGCTTCGACCACGGCTTTGGAAAGGGACTCCTTGAGGAGCTTACACGAGCCGCTCATGGCTCCCGTGGATTCACCCCTTTTTCCCAGCATCTCAATTACGCCGCATTTCGCCGCGATACTGACCCTGCCCCCGAAGGACGGGCAGCGCAGGATGCACATGGCGCACCCGTTGCCATACTTTCCGCAGACGGCGGGTCCTCCCGCGGTGCCCGTGGTCTCCACGAACACATCCCCCTCAAAAAACGCCTCGAAGTCCCCGGTCTTTCCCGAAACCTTTTCAATGCGCCCGTTTGCGGTCTTTACGTTGTCGATGCGGGTCGAAAAGCGAATCTCGATGCCCTGTGCATCGAGATGAGCCCTGACAATAGGCTCCATGGTGGCCACATTGTAGAGGGACGCGTGCCTGTGTCCCGGAAAATCGATATCCTTGTGGAGCAGGTTATGGTCGATAAGGGAGAAGAGGTCTCCTCCCCCCATTGCGAAAGCCTCCTCGGTTGCAGTGAATCGCCCGTTGTTCCGCATGATGCCGCCCACGAGGCCCGTGCCGAGAAGCATGTCGGTGCGCTCGACGAGAATAACCTCTGCGCCCTGTTTTTTTGCAGAAACAGCCGCGGCGCAACCGGCCCACCCGCCGCCGACGATGACTACCCGCATGATTCCTCCCCTCATGTTCCCACTTATTCGATAGTACCCCAATCCCTTTGCTTCGTGAAAAAACGCGAAGAAAGGCGCTTTCCTTTCCTCAATGAAGAGAAGGGTCGAAGCACTAGGTGAGTCTATCAGAGGCGGTATGATTAATCAAGAAAGTCGAAAGCCGGATTCAAGACAAAATCAGGGACGGGGCGCCGGTCCTATTCCCGGTCGATCACGTCCCTCACCTTTCTTAAGAGTTTGTCGGGCATGATCGGTTTTTGAATAAAATTGACTTTTTGTTCCAATACTCCCTTTTTTTCGATTACTTCGGCGGTATAGCCGCTCATGAAAAGCACCCTGAGCCCGGGGTTCGTTTTTGCCATCTCTTCGTAGACGGCCTTTCCCCCTTTTTTCGGCATAATAACATCGAAGATGGCCAGGGTGATCCGATCGGAATGGCTTTTAAACGCATCGAGGGCGTCCTCTCCGTCCACGGTCGCGATTACCTTATATCCGTGGGATTCGAGGATCTTCTTTATGAGGTCCCTTGCCTGGTCGTCGTCTTCCGCCAAAAGGATCACTTCGTTGCCTGTGGGCGGGAAGTGGTGCTCCTCGGCCCCCTTTTCCTCTGTTTTGGATGCGATGAGAGGAAGGTATATGGTGAAAAGAGTGCCTTTGCCCAACTCGCTGTATACGTTTATATACCCTTTGTGCTGTTTCACTATGCCGTACACCGTGGAGAGTCCGAGACCCGTTCCTTTTCCCAGCTCTTTTGTGGTGAAGAAGGGTTCGAAAATCTTCGGCGCCGTCTCCCTTTCTATCCCCTGTCCCGTGTCCGCCACGGTAATCACCGCATATTCTCCAGGAGCACCGTAGCCATGGACGCTTATGAATTGGTCGTCCATGGTGATACGTCCCGTGTTTATGGCAAGGATGCCGCCCTCGGGCATGGCATCCTTCGCATTGGTTGCAAGGTTCATCAATATCTGCTCTATCTGCCCGGCATCTGCCCTCACCATGAGGTCCCGGTCCGAGAGGGAGGTGGAAAGATTTACCTCTTCCCCGATGAGCCTCGCGAGGAGCTTTCCGATCCTCTTTATGATGCCGTTAAGCTCGACCGGCTCGGGGTGGCTCTCCATTTTTCTGCTGAAAGAGAGGAGGCTTCGGGTCAGGTTGGCCGCTTTCTCTCCTGAGGAGAGGATCTGGGCCACGTAACGCTCGAGGGGACTCTCCTTCATACCCATGAGGAGCAGATTGCCGCACCCTATGATCGCGGTGAGGATATTGTTGAAGTCATGGGCGATGGCCCCTGCAAGGGTTCCCACGGCCTCCATCTTTTGGGCGTGGAGAAACTGTGTTTCAAGACGTTTCCGGCCCGTAATATCCCTGGCAACCGACTGAATCGCGGGGGCGCCCTTATAGGTGATGGGTACGCTCACCACTTCCACGTCGATCCTCTGTCCGTCGGACCGGACATATTTCCCCTCAAGTACGGGATGACTTTCGCGTTGACGGGCAATCCGGTCGATGGCGTCTCGTAGGGGACCGTGAAAACTTTTGTCCACGATGCCGAAAAAAGGATTTCCTATAAAAGTCCCTGGGTCGTCAGCCCCGAGAAGCCTCGCTCCCGCGGCATTGATGAATTCGATCCGGCCTTCTTTATGGACCACGATAATATCGGGAGAGAGCTCCACGAGCTGTCTGTATCGCTCTTCACTCTCTTTCAACTGCCGGTCCATCCGATGTTTATACAGGGCCATCTCGATCGTGGAGGATAGGTCTTTCTCATTAAAGGGCTTGAGAATATAACCAAAGGGTCCCGTAACTTTCGCCCGGTCGAGGGTACCCTCATCGGCATAGGCGGTGAGGTATATTACCGGTATGTCGAGCTCTTCCCGCAATATCTGTGCGGTTTCTATGCCGTCCATAGCGCCTTTAAGCCTTATATCCATCAGGGCGAGATCGGGACGGCTTTTCCGTGCCTCCGCTATGGCGCCTTCACCGGACGAGACGATTCCCATCGTCATATATCCCAGCACATTGAGGCTGTACTGGATGTCGTGGGCCACAATCAGCTCGTCTTCCACAATTAAAATATTTGCCTTGCTCATGGCTTCAACGCTCTTTCTCGTCGTATGCCCCGGCTGTGGGAGACAACCCGTCTCCCGGGGAGGAAGGGTCGGATGCTCGGGATGGGTGGTCATCTGAACGGAATAACCGGAGCATGAGCACTTCTTGAAAGATAGTTTGTCCTATGGCGCTGATAAGTAATCCTGCCCCGCACCGCGTCTATGACCTGGCGTCGTTCTTTCCCTCCCTCCAGGGGGGCGAAATATTTCTCAAAAAATAAAGGGGGCACCCTTTGCAGATCCTCTATCGGGTATATCCCCGATCGCACAATGTCCCCGAAATCGTTGCTCTCTTCTATGTCCGTTGCAAAAATCTTGAGGTTCTTATAGGCAAAGTGGCCCATATGCTCGGCACAAAGGATCGCGAGAGAGTAAACTTCCTGTCCCATGGCGCATCCTGCATCCCAGACTTTCACGTTGCTCCTGCCCATTAATTGGGGCACTGCATGCTCCATTATAAGGTCGAGTATCTGAAGGTCCCTGAAGAAGAAGGTAAACGCCATTTTATACCGTCTTTGCCCTTGTCCTCATCCCCGCACCTTCTTCACCACGGCAGGGGAGCTGCTCAGGCTTGAAGGGCTTAATGATCCGGCCCGCGCCCTGCCTTCATGCTTTTTTTGTCCTGGGATTCGGTAGTGGGCATGATGAGCGCCTGGAGGCCCCGTCTTTTGCTTCTGTGACTTGAATGGTGAAATTCCTGGGGGGCACAATTTTTTTAATTTGCCCTGGGGCTCACTTTTTGTCTCCATACTGAAAAACTCCCCTTCATCGATCACGAATCATATTGTAAAATCAAACACCCTCTGCCTTCGTTTAAAGACCGAGCTTCTTTAGAGCTTCACGGAGTGTGGCGGCTGAAACAGGTTTTTCGTAATAGCACGAAGCGCCTTCGGCCAAGGCTTTTTCCATTACTTCGGGGGTGCCGTACCCGGTGACGAGGATTATTTTTGCCCCGGGTTTGTAAGTTTTTGAGTGCCTCAAGACTTCAAATCCCCCCTCACTGGATGAGCCGGAGAGTTTGAGGTCCGTAATAATGAAATGATATTCCCTTTTTCCCATGAGACTCACGGCCTCTTCCACGGTCTCCGCCGTGTCTACGACCACTCCATCGCGCTGTATAAGCCTCTTGAACCCGAAAAGTATGGCCGTTTCGTCATCGACAATGAGCACCCTCTTTTCCATTTCCGTCGCGCTCTTTTCATCGTGATCGAAGCATCGGCCGGCATCTGCCTCCCCTTCCCTTTCCCTGGCCACGGAAGGTCCCTGAAATAAGGGGGGCTCCCCGGGTTGAGGGAGAGTGGACAAACCCGGGGAGTTTTTGAGAACAACTGGTTGTTCGTACTTCATGGCTTCCACAGAAAGAGCAAGATGGATGCCAAAACTATGGAATTGCGAAACGCCCCGTGCTGAAAGGGTTTTATGGAAATAGCGTCGTCAGGAGATTCTCATTCATGCAATTGCCGTCTCATTGATGAGAATGAATGAGAATGATGCGTGTGAAGCGTGTAAAGCGTTGATGAGTATAAAGCGTGTGAGGCGTTTATGCGTTGAAGCAAAAAGCCGAAAGTAGTACACCTGGTGCCTTAAGCAGCGCTTCAAGGGGGAGGACTTACACCTTCTTAAGCTTTCTATAGAGTGTTGCCCGGGAGATGCCGAGCATGGCCGCGGCTTTTACCGTATCGCCCCCCACTGACTTCAGGATGTTTTGAATGTGATCCGATTCAAGCACCTTAAGCTTCCTGTTGGACGGCTCATTCCTTTCTTTTTCAGCAGAGCGTCTGATTCCGGGAAAATGGTCGAGGGCGAGCGGGCCTCCCCGCGACAGGAGCAGGGCCCTTTCGAGGACATTTCTCAATTCCCGCACATTGCCCGGCCATGGATAGGAGACGAGGGCTTCCATGGCATCCGGGGAAATCTCCGCTCTGGCCGCATGCAACAGGTCGAGGAAATAGCGGACGAATCCCTGTATGTCGCTTCCCAGCTCCCTCAAGGGAGGAGCGGTGATGGGAAAGATATAGATGCGGAAGAAAAGGTCCTGACGGAACCTGCCGTCCCGCGACTCGGTCTCGAGGTCTTTATTGGTGGCGCAGATAAGGCGGAAATTGCTCTTCCTGACCTTCACCTCTCCAAGTCTCCTATACCGCTTTTCTTCGATCACCTTGAGGAGGTGGGCCTGAACGGAGATGTCCATATCACCGATCTCGTCGAGAAAGAGGGTTCCTTCGTCGGCCACTTCTATGAGCCCCTGGCGGTCCTGCACCGCGCCGGTAAATGCCCCCCGCGCATGGCCGAAGAGCTCGCTTGCGAGCAAGTCTCCTTTGAGGCTGGAACAGTTTATCTCCACAAAAGGGGCGTCCCTGCGGCTGCTGTGTTCGTGTATCCAGCGCGCAAGAACCCCTTTTCCCGTTCCGGTCTCGCCCTGAAGGAGGACCACCGATTCATTTTCCGCGGCAAGAGAGGCCATCTCCATGGCCTGTGCCGAGGGAGCGCTTTTCCCGAAAAAAGGCGTATCGCGCCTTGAGAGGCGCTGATTTACGATGTTCCTTCGTCGAAGGCTCCCCACTTCGATGCTTTTCTGGAGGAAGATATCGAGCTCGGACAGGTTGACGGGCTTGGTGAGGAAATTATCCGCCCCCCTGTGCATGGCCTCCACCGCGGTAGGCACGTCGCTCAGACCGGTAATAACCACTATGGCGATCTCGGGCTGGGCCGCCCTCAAATCATCGATCCATGGGAGACCGCTCCCGTCGGGGAGGTTGAGATCGAGGAGCACCGCATCATACCGCTCCGAGATGAGGGCTTCTTTGCCTTCCGCCAGGCAGGATACCGCGATTATATGGTATCCTGTTTTCGAGAGGTATTTCGAAAAACCGAACCTTATGCCCGGGTCATCATCGATTAGGAGGATACGGGGCTTCATGAATCGTCTCCGCGGGCAACCGGCAGCGCCACCTCCACGGTGCATCCCGGAGGAGGATCGTTATTCCATACCCGTGCCGAGCCTGCCATGGACTCGATGAAATGCTTGACGATGCTGAGGCCGAGGCCGACCCCTCCCCTGCGGGTGGTAAAAAAGGGCTCGAAGACCTTCTCCACCTTATCCGCCGGAATACCGGCGCCCCTGTCGGCAATCCTGACCCGCGCGGTTCCGGAAGAAGGCAGGAGGAGGGCAAGATCGATTTCGCCACCCTCGGGACTATGCTGGGCGCTGTTATCGAGGAGGTTGAGGAATATCTGCTGGAGTCGTGAGCTATCCACGGTCACCTGCACGTCATCTCCTTCAAGCTCCGAGATGAAGCGGACAGGATGGGTCTCCGAAATCTTCGTCTGTTTCCAGAGGTCGAGGCTTGTCGCGCATATGGCCTGGAGCGATTCGCGTCTAAGAAGAGAGGATTGTATCGGCTTGCCGAGCTCGAGCAGATCTTTCATCAACGCGGAGAGCCTATTGACCTGGGTCCTTATGTGCTCCAGGTAGGGCTCGTACTCTTCGTTGCTTCCTATATCCTGAAAAAGCGCCTCCGTAATCGCCAATATGGCATTCAGAGGATTACGCACCTCGTGGGCAACCCCCGCGGCGAGCTGCCCCAGGACCTTCATCTCCTGGGAATGGGCGAGCTGGGATTCAAGCTGTCTGCGCTCATGAATATCCTCCACGTTGACGAGAAAATAGAGCGGTTTACCCTGGCTGTCCTTCATGAGACCCGAAGTGAGATGGACCCAGATGGCAGGCCCCTCTTTCCGGACGCACCTCGCGTCCATCTGATACTGGTTGACCTTGCCCGACTTCAAGCCCTTTGCTTGCTCGAGGCTTATCCCAAGGTCATCCTCGTGAATCACATCCCGCAGTCCGAGATCGGCAAGCTCTTCCCTGGAATACCCTGTAATGCGGCAAAGCTCCCGGTTTACACGGAGGAACCGGAGATTGAGGGAAACGATCGCCTCGCCCACAGGCGATTGGTCGAAGCTGAGCCTGAACCGCTCCTCGCTCTCCCGAAGCACCTCCTCCGCAGTCTTCCGCTCCGTCACGTCCCTGAATACCAGCACCGCACCGCTCACGGCCCCCTTCGTGTTCCTGATAGGCGCAACACTCGAATCTACCGGTATCCTGCGCCCATTACGTACCATGAGGGTGGAATGGACCAGGGACGCCGTACCCACCCCTTCCGTAATCGCCTTTATGAGAAAATTTTCCGGAAGGTTATGAAGCCCCTCTTCAGTGATCACAAAAAATTCGGAGAATTGCCTGCCGAGGACGTCATCCTGTCCAATTCCGGTGAAAGCTTCGGCCATCGGGTTCATAAAAGTCACCGTGCCCGCTACATCGGTGGCGATGACCCCGTCGCCGATGCTCCTCAGCGTAGTCGAGAGCCACTGCTCGTTCTGGGCGAGTCTCTTTTCCATTTTATGCTTATAAAGCGCCATCTCCACGGTGGCGCAAAGCTCCCTTTCATTGAAAGGTTTCAGAATGTACCCGAAGGGCTCCGTCACCTTGGCACGGTCCAGGGTGGCTTCATCGGCATAGGCGGTGAGATAGACTACGGGTATGTCAAAACGGCTTTTGATTGCCTCGGCAGCCTCTATGCCGTCCATATCTCCTTTCAGCTTTATATCCATGAGGACAAGGTCCGGAAGGGACCCTTCGATTTTTTCAAGGGTCTTGATGCCGGTGGAAACCACTCCCATTACCTCGTAACCCAGGTCTTTCAATCTTTTCTCTATGTCTTTGCCGACGATTCTCTCATCTTCGACAACAAGAATACGTGCTTTCGCTGTCTACCTCCCCCCGGCTATGGCTCCTTATTTCTCGCGGTCTTAAATTCAATTTATTTAAATACTATACCCGAAAAAAAAGAAAAAACCCAGGTATCCCTGTTCACCCTGGATAAAATCGGGAGCAATATTTTTTAGAGGTCGAACTCCAGGGTAAACCGCGATCCGTTGGTTCGCTCGATGCGAAGGACGCCCTCGAGCTGCTCCGTGAGCATGCTCACGAGCTGGAGCCCGAAACCTTCCGAATTCAACCCATCGACGTCTTCGGAAATGCCTTTCCCGCTGTCTTCAACGATAAAAACCACATGGCTGTCGATCATTGACAGGGCCACCCTGATGATCCCTTCTTCCATCCCGTCAAAGGCGTGTTTCATGGCATTGGTGAGCAATTCATTAAGAATGATG